>JBDKTA010000039.1 GCA_039680605.1 Planctomycetaceae bacterium
CTGATCGGATCCAAAACAAGTGAAAAGACCCTTTGGGGTAGCAGAATGCCGCCATTGCACCGCCATTCCTGCACAAATCGACCGAAAATAATCTGCATAAATCTATAACTGCGGAAGTTGGGCTAACCCGGAAACCCATGTACTTCCGCTTTTGGGGACCTGGAGAGCCCTCCCGGCCAGCACTCAAATTCATAACTTGTCGTTATACAAAGAGTTATGTAATCGTGCGCCGCGCCCCGTACTCCAATGAGACCTTGAGCTGTCTCGTGTCGCGGGCGTCCGCGGGACCCGTATAGACCTGACAAAAGCGGGCGGCGGTCATGCGACCGGCCGCCCGCTGCGACTGCTGCACTCGTTGCGGTGAGAGTTATTTCCGTTTGCGGCGAATCAGGGCTGCCAGACCGCCCAGCGCCAGCAGGCTCATTGTCGCCGGCTCGGGGATGTCCATCGAAAGCGTCAGGTCGCTCATCGGATCGAACGCGCCGTCGACGTTAAAGACGCGCACATTGTCGATGGCGCCGTCCCAAGGCGAATAGTTACCGGAAACGCCGCCGACGGTGAGGTCGCCGCCGTTGATGCCGCTGTGTTCGAAAGAGTACTTCGACTCGCCGTTGACGTAAAAGGTGGTCTGGCCGCCGACGGTCACGATCGCCAGGTTATACCAGGCGCCGTCTTCATAGTTGAAACTCGCCAGATCGCCCGTCCCTGCCAGATGAAAGTTGATCGTCTGATCGCTGGGGTTCCAAATCCCCAGCCCGCTGGACCAGAAAGCGTCCCGCCGCTGGCCGTTGTTCGTCAGGCGAACCCACATCTCGATTCCGTGGTCGGCGCCCAGCGAGACGGTGTTGGCGTAATAGTACATCGGGTCGCCCGTGCTCATGGACACCGCCAGAGAACTGGCCGCGCCGGCTCCGGGCGCAACGTACGTTGCAAGAATCGGGTTGGCCGGAACCTCTTCCGGCTTGCTTCCAACGGGCCACCATTCGTCGTAAAGAGTCAGGCTGTTGCCGTTGCCGGAGCTGTCTACGCCAGTGGCGTTGACGGCGTTTCCTGCCGTCGCGCCGGGGTCGTCCTCGCCCATCAACCACAACGCCTGAGTGACGGTGCCCGCCTGTGCCGATGCCGCCAGGGCCAATACGCCTGCAAGAGCCAAAATCAAAGTAGACCGGGTCATGTGCTTCTCCTTCGCTTGGAATTAAGGGGTTCGCTCGCTTAGTGACCCTTCCATTGTATTTGGTTTGCCTTTTTAGTAAAGAATCATATATCGGATGACGATGTATCAATTTTCATGGCCCGAAACGTCAAACGCATCCTGCTGGCCGGCAACGACCGCGACGACGTGCGCCGCGGCGTGTGCGATTATGCACAAAAGGCCGGATGGGTGGTGATCCTGGCCGAGGGGCTCAGGCAGACCCCTTCCGAGGCGGCAGAGCTTTGGTCCGTAGCCGGAATCATCGTCAAGGCCATTCACCGCGACATGCGCTTCTGGGTGCGCTCTCGCGTCCCGGTCGTCGGACTGGGGCTGCCTTTCAAAAGGGCTGGCGTCGTGGCGGCGGCCGACGATTACGCGATCGGGCGGATGGCGGCAGAGCATCTTCTGCAGGAACGCTTTGCGCACCTGGCCTACTGCTACGTCGGCGGGTATCTGTGGATTCACCTCCAGCGCGACGGATTTGAAGCGGCTGTGCGGCGGGCGAAGAAGCAGTTCTATCTGCTCGATTGGTCCGCCAGCGAACCTGCCCGGCGCGGGTACACCTCCCGCGCGTTCTGCCGATGGCTGGGCCAGGAACTCACCGCCCTGCCCAAGCCCCTGGGGCTGCTGCTGGACAGCGACTGGACTGCCGTCGATGCCCTCGAAGCGTGCATCGAAGCCAACCTGGCGGTGCCTGAGCAGGTGGCGCTGATCGGGGTGGGCGACTGCCTGGAGATCTGCCAGGCCGCCCCCGTGCCCCTGTCCAGCGTGCGCATTGACGGCTACCAGCAGGGCTACCGCTCGGCCGAGTTGCTCGATGCTCGCATGTCCGGGCGGCCCATTCCCCGCCGGCACGTGCTGATCCCGCCGCCGGGCATTGCGGTGCGTCAGAGCAGCAATATCATCGCCGTGCCGCACCTGCCGACGGCGCGGGCGTTGCGATTCATCTGGGACCACCTCGCCGACAGCGCCCTGACCAGCAACGCCGTCGCCGCGGCCGTCGGGCTCTCGCGCGGCTCATTGGACCTGCATTTCCTCAAGCACCTGGGCAAGACGGTGGCCCAGGAGATCGGCCAGGCTCGTTTGACGCAGGCGAAAATCCTGCTGGGCGGGACAGACAAGACCCTGGCGCAGATCGCCCGCCAGACAGGTTTCAGTTGCGCCCTGCACCTGCGCCGAACGTTCAACCGCGCCGAAAGCACCCCCCTGTCGCGCAGACCGCCGCCGACTACATGAAGGAACTCCCTGTCCCGTTAAGCCGCCGGGCCTGCTCCTGCGGCAGGCGGCCATAATCGCCCATGGTCCAGTTCTCCAAGCTCTGATCCGGGCGGTTTGGGCCACAGAGACACAGAGCTCACAGAGCCGAGCGAAGTCAAGGGCGGCGGCATCTAATTGGGTGGCATGGCGACACGCGTTAGCAGGTCGCCATGGGGTGTTCAGCGCAAGGATCGCAGCAAGCCCCCCTGGAGTGCGGCACCGTTACATTAGGTCGCGAACCATCGTTGAAGTCGATCAAGTATCATCGTGGCGCCTCTCCGGGTTGTGCTGTGTCGATGGACATCTCGGGTATCCAGTTGATTACCTGTCGCCATAGACCAGCATCTAACTCCTTAAGACGGCTTGTCAGCCTTTGCGCCTCGCTTTTATTGCCGCGGCCCCATTCGGCAAGTGCCAAATATTGAATTGCAGTCCCGTTCTGGCTGTCGAGCTCCAGGACCATCCGCAAGGCCTTGGTGGCGCCGGGATAATCCTTCAGGTAATACAAGCTTACTCCAAGATCCGAAAGTACCTCGACGTTCCTGGGCGGGACAGCGGCCACATCCTTCAGTAGTTCGGATGCTTCAGATTCTTTGCCCGACCTGAGCAGGACCCCCGCGAGAAAGCACTTCGCCATAGCGTTCTTTGGATCGATCAGAATCGCTTCGCGCAGGCAGGTCTCAGCAGTTGCATACTCCTGTTCATGCCGACAGATTCTCCCGGTCCAGATCCAACTGTCCAGAAGAACCTGCCGGCCGCGGGCGCTTTCCCAGAAGGCTTCCAGATACTGCCTTGGGTGCCTCTTTGCCTTTCCTCTTTCTTCCCCGGAAAAAGTAGCCGCGGCCACAACGTCCAGTTCAGCCCACCCCTGCGGTCCCTGTCGCTGAATGAAGTTTTTGACCGGGCCAGCCATGGCCAAACCCAAGCCCGGCCCCATCATCCCGCGTGCATCCCAAAAGTTTAAGGCAAATCGAATCTGGTCATCGAGATGAAGCAGCCGTTTCGTCCACACCGAAACGTGGCGGAAGTCCTTATGCATGCACAAGGCACAACCCAATAGATCGCTTTCGACAACGGTCCTTTTCGGATCTTGGCACACGGCCTGATATTCTTCTCTGAGGGCCGGCAGAACTTCTCGGTAGCCACACCTGGAGACCATAACGAGAAGATTCACGCGATCCGTCCCCGTGAAGTGGCTGAAATTCGTCCATAGATAGCGGCCTGCGGACTCATTCAGAAAAGGCCAACCCGGATTCTGATCCCATGGTGTGCTCAGCAGAAGCCTCTGATCCTGCTCGCCCAGTCGGGAGAACTCTTCTTCAAAAGCCCGAAGCCCATCTTCACCTCGCTTCAGAAGCTCTCTTCGAATAGCAAAATCTTCAACGTCACTGTCACCCTTAGCCAAGGCAAGCGACATCCTCAAATGGTCATTTGCTAATTTCCGGCTATCCACTTCTGGAGACGATAAGACAAAGCAACAGATGACGGCAGCAAGTAGAAGTACAGATATCGCCACAAGAAAGATATGCCAGTAGCTACCATGGTTTTTTATCATCTGCAATTCTCAGCACCTTCTGAAGCGCGCCAGATTGTTCGCAATCTCAACCATCCGTCAGAGGCCGCCTTTTATGTCTTCAACATGCCGGCCCTATTTGAGACGAACGAGCGGCAGATTTCTTTTGAAAAAGTTGAAAAAATCTCCATTGCGGTTCTTCAGCAGCAGAAAGGCGTTGTCCGAGGTGGTCACAATTTGTGACCGGCTCCGCTTGGCGGTGGTTTAGCACCCGCCTCGCAGAGGCGGCAGGTTTTAGACGCCACCGGTGGTCGAGAGTCAAAAGCCTTCCGCCTCTGCGAGGCGGGGAGATTATGAAGACGTTCTCCGGAGGCTCGCGCCTGCGGCTAAATTCTGGAGCCTCTTGGAGGCTCATTTTCGGAGCAAAGGCTGCCAAGCCGCCGGCGGCTTGGGGTCGCTCTATTTTCGCGGATTTGCCGGCGAGCTTCTGCATAGGATTAAGCAGGCCTCCGGGCCATGTCCTAAAAAGGAAGCCGCGCGATGAAGATTGCCGTGTTGCGGGAAATCCTGCCGGGGGAGACCCGGGCGGCGGCTGTGCCGGAATCGCTACGGCGACTGGCGCGGGGGGGCACGTCGGTGGCCGTCGAGGCGGGGCTGGGTCGCGGCTGCGGTATCGCCGATGACAAGTACGCCTCCGCCGGAGCGAGCGTGGCGCCCGACGCCGCGGCGGCCCTGGACGGCGCAGAACTCGTCCTGAAAGTGCTGCCGCCGGCGTGGGGCCCCTGCGCCCCGCGCGACGAAGTTGAGTTGCTCCACTCGGGGCAGGTGCTGGTGGGCATGCTCGCCCCGGCGGCCAATCCCGAACTCATCGCCGCCCTGGCACAGCGGGGCGTCACGTGCTTCTCGCTGGACGCCATGCCCCGCATCACCCGCGCCCAGTCGATGGACGTGCTGTCGAGCATGAGCACCGTCGCGGGGTACCAGGCGGTGGTTCTGGCCGCGGCCGCACTGGGCAAAATGATGCCCATGATGATGACCGCCGCCGGAACCATCAAACCCGCCAACGTGCTGGTGATCGGGGCGGGCGTGGCCGGGCTTCAAGCCGTCGCCACCGCCAGGCGACTGGGCGGCGTGGTCAAGGCCGTCGACACGCGTCCGGCCGTCAAGGAGCAGATCCTCAGCCTCGGCGCCAAGTTCGTGCCGCTGGAAGTGGCCCACGACGCCGAGGCCGCCGGCGGATACGCCGCCGACCTGGGCAGCGAGTACTACCGCAAAGAGCAGGAGATTCTCGCCCCGCACGTGGCCGAGGCCGACATCATCGTCGCCACGGCCATGATCCCCAATCGCAAGGCGCCGCTGCTGATCACCAAAGACATGCTCGCCTCGATGCGCGGCGGCAGCGTGATTGTGGACCTGGCCGCCTCGGCCGGGGGCAACTGCGAAGCGACCGAGCCGGGCAAGGACGTGCAGGTCGAAGGCGTCAAGATCCTCGCCCCGCTCAACCTGCCCACGCAGGTGCCCCTCGACGCCAGCCGCATGTACGCCTCCAACATCGCCTCGTTCGTCGCCGAGCTGGTCAAGGACGACCAGGTCAACGTGGATATGGAAAATGAAGTGATCGCCGACACCCTTGTCACGCGCGACGGGCAGGTGGTCGAACACCGAAAGGGCACGCCATGATTGGCCAACTACTCACACTGGCCGCCGCCGAGATGACGCTCACGATGGCCGTCATCGTCTTCGTGCTGGCCATGTTCGTCGGCCTCGAGATCATCACCAAGGTCCCCACCATGCTGCACACGCCGCTGATGAGCGGGTCTAACGCCATCAGCGGCATCACGATCGTCGGGGCCCTGGGCGCCGCGGCGGTGCTCAAGGGCGGCGGGCATGAGATCCTTGCCGCCACGGCCGGCACGCTGGCCGTCACGGCCGCCATGATCAACGTGGTCGGCGGGTACCTGGTGACGCACCGCATGCTGGGCATGTTCAAGAAAGGCCCCAAGCCATGAGCCTGTTGGCCGCGTACATTCCGGAAACGGTGGTCGACTTCGCGTATCTCGGCGCGGCGATCCTGTTCATCTATGCCCTCAAGGCGATGGCCTCGCCGCGGACGGCGCGGGTGGGCAACGCCATCGGGGCGGTGGGCATGCTCGTGGCCATCGTCGCGACGCTGCTGGTGCTGGAGATCATCGACTGGAAGTGGATCGTCGTGGGGCTCATCGCGGGCACCGCTATCGGGGCGGTCGTGGCCTATACCGTCAAGATGACGGCCATGCCCCAGATGGTGGCGCTGCTCAACGGGTTTGGCGGTCTGGCGTCGGGCCTGGTGGCGCTGGTGGAGGTGTACGGCGGGGGCACGACGACCGAGAGCTCCGCCGAGTTCCTGGTCATCGCCGGCATCAGCACGTTGATCGGGTGGCTGACGTTCACCGGCAGCCTGGTGGCGTTCGCCAAGCTCCAGGAGGTCGTCATCGGCGGGCGGCCGATCGTCTTTCCGTTCCAGAAGCTGGTCAACTTCGCGATGCTCGCGCTGGCCGCTGCGCTGATCGCGCTGCTGGCGTACTTGCCGGACTTTCCGCACGTGATCATCCCGCTGATCCTGGTCGCCGCGGTCATCGGCGTGCTGTTCGTGATTCCCATCGGCGGGGCCGACATGCCCGTCGTCATCAGCTTGCTCAACAGCTATTCGGGACTGGCCGCGGCGGCAACGGGGTTCCTGCTCAAGAACAACGGACTGATCATCTCCGGCGCCCTGGTGGGCGCCTCGGGCATCATCCTGACGCGCCTGATGTGCCAGGCCATGAACCGTTCGCTGCTCAACGTGCTGTTTGCGGCCGTCGGTCAGGTGCGCGCGGGCGAGCAAAAAGAACGCCCGCCGGTCAAGCGGTACTCCGCGGAGGACGCCGCCATCGTCATGGAGGGCTCGCAACTGGTGGTGATCGTGCCGGGGTACGGCATGGCCGTGGCACAGGCCCAGCACGTCGTCAAGGAACTGGCCGACCTGCTGACCGCGCGCGGCATCGAGGTCAAGTACGCCATCCACCCCGTCGCCGGACGCATGCCCGGGCACATGAACGTGCTGCTGGCCGAGGCCAACGTGCCCTACGACCAGCTCTACACGATGGAACAGATCAACCCCGAGATGGAGCGGGCCGGCGTCGCGCTGGTGATCGGGGCCAACGACGTGATCAACCCCGCCGCCCGCACCGACAAGGGCAGCCCCATCTACGGCATGCCCATTATCGACGCCGACAAGGCCCGCACGCTCATGATCATCAAGCGCAGCCTCTCGCCGGGCTTCGCCGGCGTCGACAACGACCTGTTCTATGCCGACAAAACCATGATGCTCTTCGGCGACGCCAAGGCCATGGTCAGCGACATCGTCGCGGCATTAAAGGCAGGATGATCGAAGGGTGCCGTGGCGCGCAGGGCCGAAGGCCCGAAGAGCCACGATCCCCGAACCTTGGGGCAGTCGTGGCTGTCGGGCTTCGCCCTCCCGCCACGGCACCCGGCACTTCCATCGCGTGCGGCCCTATGGAGTGCGGCAGCAGCAGCTGCCGCTTTGGATGTTTTTTGGCACAAGCAGTGCCCAACCTTCCGCACCATCCCAACAACAACCAAAGCGGCAGCTAAGGCTGCCGCACTCCATAGTTCTGCCCGCATAAGATTCTTTCATGCCCGAGCCAACAAGATATGTCGTCACCGGCGCCTTCGGTTTCCTGGGGCGCCATATCGCCCGGCGGTTGATCGAGCGCGGCGACCAGGTGCTGAGCCTGAACGGCCGACGGCCCGATATCGGCGACGACCGGCGCATCGCCGTGGCGCGGCTGGACTTCGCCTCGCCGGACAAGCTGGTCGAGTCCCTGCGCGGCGCGGCCGTGCTCTTCAACACGTATTGGATCCGCTACCCGATGCACGGCCTGACGTTCGAGCAGGCGGTGGAGAACTCCCGCGTCCTGATCGCCGCGGCGCGTGAGGCGGCGGTGCCGCGCGTCGTCCACATCAGCATTACCAACCCCTCAGCCGATTCGCCGCTGGGGTATTTTCGCGGCAAGGCGCGGGTCGAGGAGTCGCTGAAAGACTCGGGCCTCTCGCACGCGATCCTGCGCCCGGCGGCGCTCTTCGGCGACGAAGGCATCCTCATCAACAACATCGCCTGGGCCCTGCGGCGCCTGCCCGTCTTCGCCCTCTTCGGACGCGGCCGGTACCGCCTGCAGCCGATCTTTGTTGAGGACCTGGCGGAGTTGGCGATCGAGCAGGCCGCCCGAACGGAGAACGTCACCCTCGACGCGATTGGCCCCGAGACGTTCACCTATCGCCAGCTTGTCAAAGCCATCGCCCGGGCCATCGGGGTGCATCGGTTCATCGTGCCGGCCCCGCCGCCGGTGGCGCTGGCGATGGTGCAGGCGATGGGCTGGATCCTGGGCGACCCGATCGTCACGCCCGAGGAAATGCGCGGCCTTATGGACGGCCTGCTGGCCACCGATTCGCCGCCGGCGGCGTCCACGCGATTGAGCGACTGGATGAGAGACCACGCCGCCGACCTCGGCCGAAGCTACATGAGCGAGCGCGCCCGGCGAAGGGGCCTGGTCTACGATTGAGGTGAAGGCGCATTATCTTCGTGGTGTGAGGTTCTGGGCTTGAGGGCCCAGAAACATTTCACGACTAACGTGGCCAGGATCAGAATTGCCAACCCGGCATCAAATGTCACAACGGCAGCCCGCCCACCCGCAGAGTAGAGCGACCTGTAGATAAATCGCCAGAATGATTGCTGATTCTGTGGGTTGGCCAGTTCCGACTCGAAACAGGTCGCATGGCTGGTCGCAGACCACAGGGACCCAGCTGCACCGGCCAGCAGTAATAAAGAAAACATCCAGTTCCGCAATCTGCTAATTGGCTTGGCAGGCCCTTGAGTCATTGCGGCACGCTTGGCGGCACGGACTGCACCTTGATCATGTGCTGCAAAGCGTCCCAGCCGGCTAACTGCGCAGCCGTCAGCGAGGCCTCTTTTCCTGTCATGAGATGATGCCGCACCGCGCGCAGCCGCCTTCGGGTGGCGCGCGGGAGATTGGCCTTGTCATTAACGACGATGCCCGTGACGCACTGGGCCATGTGGCGCCGGCGCACGCTGCGCTTGCGGCGGTGGTGCGTGCGATAGCCAAAGCCGCTCAGCACCAGTTGCGCCGCCGAGACCAGCATGTTCACGCGGGCCGCGTCCGCCGGTTCGCTGAACGAAAAGGCCATGTCGTCGGCGTAGCGCGTGTACGTGGCGCCCATCTTCGCGGCCAGGGCACTCAGCCGCGCGTCGAGGCGGTAGTTGAGGAGGTTGCTCAGGCACGGACTGGTGGGCGCGCCCTGCGGCAGAGCGCCTTGATGGGTGCAGATCCGCGTCAGGAGGGCGGCGGACGAATCGTCGTAGCCGATGAACCTGAAGTATTCCTCCACGCGCCGGGCAGTGGTCGAGGGGAAGAAGTCGCGGATGTCCAGCCGCACCAGTACGCTGTGCCCCACGTGAGGCAGGGCATTAGTGACAATAGACCGCCCGCGGCGGAACCCGTTAACCGCCGGGTGCGCCTTGAGCCCTCCAAGCACCTTGCGCAGGATGTCACGCTGAAGCGCCTTCAGGCCCGGCTGCGGGGCGTGGATGGTCCGGCGGCCGCCGCTGCGCTTGGCGATGGAGAAAGTCTCGTACTCCACCGCGATCTGTGAGAGGGCGTTGCTGTCGCGGCCGAGCCGAAGTGCCAGGTCGGCCAGGAAGAATTTCGGCGGACGCCGCCGGCTGCGCTTGGGCGGGGAGGGGGCGGCCGCAGCGCTGCCGCGTCCGACAGGACCGTCAGGCGCCCCGGCGGCGCGATACGGATTGGCCTCGCTGCTGCCCAGCAGTCCGCGGATGATCTGCCACAGTCCCATGGTCGCTTCCCTTGGTGCAACATGTGCAGGCGCCCGGCTGGGGATCGTCCGGTCCCCAGCCGGCGCCCGCGGCTGTCTTGCTTCACCGTGCGACGGTGAAACTCCTGCTGAAGGTCTTGTTACCGCGACCCGGCTGACGAAACATCAGCCTTCGCTCTGCATTTGAGCTTTGCCAAGACAGTATGAGTTTTATAGTCGCCGCCGGCGCCCGCTGCAATCGGTCAGAAAAAAATCTGAGATGCGCCCGAGGCGCTACGCCTAGAATGTTCTAACTGTAGCGGATTGGGTTTAGAAATGGCGCAGGCCCTTGTGCCCGATGGGATAACGCAATATCCTATGACAGGCCGAGAGAGCAAGTTTTGAGCCTGGGGCAATGCGATTCCGCCGCAGGATAGACGATCGTTACTACGAAAGGAGACATGATGCCTATTCCGCTTCACGTCCCGCCGGAGTCGTTGACGCCGGAACTGCTGGACATCCACCGCGCCATCGAGAGCTTCAATGAAGAGTTTGAAGCCGTCGCGTGGTACTCGCAACGGGCGGCCGTCGCGACCGATCCGGCGCTCAAAGCCGTTCTCGAGCACAATCGCGACGAGGAACTCGAGCACGCCTCGATGCTGCTGGAGTGGCTGCGGCGAAACTTCCCTCAACTCGCCGAGCCGCTTCGGACCTACCTGTTCACGACGCTGCCGATCACCGAAGTCGAAGAAGCCCAAACCCAAGGCTCCGCCCCCGCCGCCGGCGCGGCTGCGAGCCTCAACATCGGATCCATGAAGTAAAGGAGAACTATCCGTGGCAAGCATACTCAAGCGCGAATTCGCCCCCATCAGCGACCTGGCCTGGAACTGGATCGACTCCGAGGCCCAGCGCACCCTCAAGCAGAACCTCGCCGCCCGCAAGGTCGTCGACTTCTCCGGACCGCACGGATGGGAGCTGGCGGCTATCAATCTCGGTCGGCTCGAAAACGTCAAGAAAGACAACGTGCCCTGGGGCATCCGCCAGGTGCAGCCGCTGGTCGAGACGCGGATTCCCTTCACGCTCGCGCAGTTCGAGCTGGACAACCTGACCCGCGGCGCCAAGGACGTCGACAACCAGCCCATCATCGACGCCGTTGAAAAGGCCGCCCGCTTTGAAGACACCGCCGTCTTCACCGGCTTCGACGCCGGCGCGATCAAGGGCATCGTCAAAACCGCCGCCCACGACGCCATCGCCCTGGGCGAACCGGCCGCCATGGCCTCGGCGGTAGGGCAGGCCGTCAAGACGCTCATCACCGCCGACGTCGGCGGACCCTACACCCTGGTGCTGGGGCAGGATGAATACTTTGCCCTGCTCGCCGCGGCCAGCAAGGCCCCCGTCCCGCCGTACGAGACGGTCAAGCAGATCCTCCAGGGCGAGATCGTGATGTCGCGAGTGCTCAAGGGCGGGCTGGTCGTCTCCAAGCGCGGCGGCGATTTCGAGCTGACCGTCGGCGCCGATTACGCCATCGGCTACAGCCAGCACGACAGCAAGAACGTCGAGCTGTTCATCACCGAGTCGTTCACGTTCCGCGTGATCGACCCGCGTGCGGCCGTCGTCCTCAAGACCGCCAGCACCAAATAGCTGACATCGAACGCATCCACGAAAAGCGCGGCGGGCAACCCCCGCCGCGTTTTTCTTTTGTTACAATGCTCGTTCTTTCAGGAGTACGTTCATGGCCGGTGAGTTTCGCAGCGACGACTGGAACACGTACAAGATGGTCTACCACGAGCCGCACCGGGCGGTCGAGCCGGCGGAAAAGGAGATCGCCGTCGTCGCCGCCGCCCTCGAGGCCCTGTGCGAAGCGCACATCCTCCCGCACGCGCGATACGACCACGAGAAGTTCCTCGCCCACCGCCGCAGCGTGGCGGAGAACTTCGAGATCCCCTGGACGGCCATCACGCCCCGCATGCAGCGGCTGCTCTACGCCATCAACGCGATCATCCAGCCCCAGAACATGATCGCGGCGGGCGTTTTTTGCGGCAACACGTTCATCTCAAACGCCGGCGCGGGCGTTGGCCCCGGGGCGTGCTACCAGGCCCGGGCGCTGATCGGGGTGGAGATCAAGCCCGACGAAGCCGCCCGCGCCGAACGCAACGTGCGCAAGATCGACCCGACGGGCACGGCCCGCGTGATCGCGGCGGACGCCGTGGACGTCGCGGCGAACTTCGACGAGCCCGTCGGCGTGCTGTACCTCGATGCCGACGGCGACAAGGACCGCGGCAAGGGGATTTACCTGGAGATCCTGCGGGCCTGCTACGACCGCCTGCCCGCCGGCGCGGTCGTGCTGGCGCACAACAGCGTCAACGCCGCCCCGCGCCTCGGGCAGTACCTGGCCTTCGTGCGCAGCAGCGACAACTTCCGATCGAGCGTGAATGTGATCTTCGACGGCGAAGGCCTGGAAGTGTCCGCCAGGTAGCGACGGAGGCTCGGGGAGGCTCGGAGGGAATCGTACTGCAAATGCAGTGGCCCGCCCGATCGCGCGGCGCGTTTCACTTCGTACACTGGGATAGAGGAAAGGGGACCAACCATGAAGACATGCCTGATCATCGTCACTGCAATGGTGTTTGTTGCCGCGGCGGCTTTGACATCCGGGTGCTCCGTCAACGTCGAACGCACAACAGGCTATACGCCCTCGCCGTCTAGCTACGAAGCCGAACAAGCGGCCGACCGCACCGCTGAGTATCGCCACCAGAGCGTCGAGCCCGACGTCTCGCACGATACGACGGTCGAAGGAACACCCGCACCGGACCGCTGAGCCGTCATGGACCCGCCGGGCGCGACGAACTGCCTCGCGGCCGCCATCGCTCGTCTGCGCTCGTGACCGGCGAAGGACCCGGACCGGCTCGATAGAACGCCACGCGCGTCAGAGCCCACCGATCCGTCAAGGAGGCCGGGCAGCTCAATCGAATGCCGCCGGCCGTCACGGGCTTGAAGAAGACGATGCGCTTGTGCCCGACGGTCGAGAGCCGGGCCAGTTCCTTCCAGGTCTTGCCGTCAAAATATTCGACGACCAACTCGCTGATATTCTGCCCGCGATGCAGCTCTTCGCTGACGACCATATGGTCGAACGTTTCGGGCGGGTTGAGCATGTGCGTGAATACAGAGACGCGCCCTCGCGGGCCTGTGACAAGGACGGGCGTGCTGAATCGCCGGCGGATCTCGTCGCCGAACTGCTTGGCGCGATTCATGACTTCGTCGGTCATCAGCCCGCGCGGGTCGGGGGCGAAGTTGGGCAGAAAGTTCGCCCCGCGCCCGACGGAGGCGTAGTACTTCTTGATCATCAACTCGACGGGGCAGACGCTCGGGCCGTTCCAGAACCAATGCCCGCTGAATTCGGTGTTGGTCTCCCACACGCGGTAATAGCGCCCCCAGGGCGTGCCCGCCAGGCTTGTCGGGCGCTCGAACGCCGTGCCGTCCACCGTGTCGACGGCGTTCCAGAGCGTCTCGGGCGCCACGCCGGTGTGGCCGTTTTGGATCCACGTGTCGACGCCGAAGATCAGGCACTGCGGCTGCAGGTGCCGCACGAGGGCGTCGATCTTGCGGTAGAGCTCGCTGCCGCGGTGGTGGTCGAACCAGAGGTAATCGATCGGTCCGTAGTTCGTCAGCAGCTCGGTGATCTGCTGGGCCTGCACGCGCTCGTACGCGGCGGGGTCGTCTTTGAACACGCGGCGGCTGAAGGCGTCGTGCGAGGGCGTGTGGTAGAGCCCGACCTTCATGCCGGCGCGGCGGCAGGCGTCGGTGAACTCGCGCACCACGTCGCCCCGCCCGCCGCGCCACGAGCTGGCCTTGACGCTGTAGTCATGGCTGGCCGTGGGCCAGGTGCAGAACCCGCCCTCGTGGCGGGCGGTATAGACGACGTAGCGGGCGCCCATCGCCTTGGCGCACTGCATCCACTGGTCGCAGTTCAGCTCCGTCGGATTGAACAGATCGGGCGACTTCTTGCCGTCGCCGCTGGACTGGCCGGTGTAGGTGTCCAGGCCGAAATGAACGAACAGCCCCATCTCCAGGTCCTGAAACGCCAACTGCTCCGGCGCCGGACGCGCGGGGTTGGCGCGGCGGGTGGACGCCGTCGCCGGCTGCGTCATCGGTCCGGGGCTGTAGTCGGTCAGATCGGCCAGGGCGGGTTCCTCCTGGGGCTCCGACGGCCCGGAGACGTACCCGGGAGGAAGGCTGTGCGTGCTGGCAACAATCAGCAGGGCCCCTGCCGCGATAAGCGCCACCGCGCTGATTGCCACGATACTAATGATGAGTCTACGCGATGCCTTGCTCACTGGCGATGCTTCCTTTCGCCTCCCTGGCGCTGCCAGTTTAACCCCTGCGCCGACCCGGCGGCGGGAGATTCCGTTGGACCGCCCGCCCGTTGAGGGCTACGATTTATGGGTGCCCACTCGGGCAAAGGCAGGTGCGCGATGAAGACTCTCGTGGTGTATTACTCTCGAACGGGCCTGACGGGCAAGGCCGCCCAGGATATCCAGCAGGCCCTGTCAGCCGACATCGAGGAGATCGCCGACGGCGTCAATCACAACGGGGCCTCGGGATGGATCCTCGCCGGGCGCGACGCGGCCACCAAACGTCTCACGCCGATCGGGCCGTTCCAGCACAAGGCCGACGAGTACGACCTGGTCGTCATCGGCACCCCGGTCTGGGCCTTCACCATGGCCAGCCCCGTGCGGACGTGGCTGACCGAGCATGGCCGCGAGTGCAGGAAAGTCGCCTTCCTGGCCACAATGGGCGGCAGCGGCGACAAACGCACCTACGATCACATGGCCGGGCTGTGCGGGCAGGCCCCCGTGGCCACGCTGAGCCTGATCGACAAAGAGATCCGCAAGAATCTGCACGGCGAAAAGGTCGCCATCTTCGTCAAGATGCTCATAGCTTGATGGGCGGGTATGTGGGGCAGGATCATAGTAATTAATCGACCCAACGGCCTTTATGCAGTTGTTGCGATATCTGATGATCGCATCATCAAACTACGTGAACATATGGGAAGCTTCTTATACACAGTAGATTACGAACTCTATCGCTGTGCTTGCTGTGCCGGAACGCGGTAGTGCCCCGTCAGCGGAAACGTGAACAAGCCGTCCTCTTCCCTGGCGCCGCTTCCGATGTTGTGAATGACCAGGGCAATGCCGCGCGGGTTCTTCCTGTCGCTGACGATCATGATGTGGGGGCGGTTGGGAGGAACCGTGCAGGTGACGATATCGCCCGGAAGATAATCCCCCGCCGCTGCCGTCACGGCCAGCGACCATCCCTTCCTCTGGAAATACCGCTGCACGTTGGGCACGCGCCGATGATCGATGTTGGGATCCGGCCTGGACAGCCCCCACGTGTTGGGATAGCTGGCGAAGGAAGATTTCATGTCCTCATGCACCCTCACCTGCAGGTCCATCCCCAGGCCGTCGCGGAAGGCCCGTATCACAACGTCCGTGCATACTCCCCGGTCGATAGGGACATCGCCCAGTGGGTAGCCCAGACGGGCGTACGCGGGGTCATAGATGGTGGTTTTCCCCACTTGGGACCGCGCGGCAGCCACCACCGGCGGCGAAGGCGTATTCGGCGTCTCTGCGGCCGACGCTTGACCAGAACCGCCCGGCGGCGAGCTTGCCGGGCGAGTTTCGCCGGCAGGCCTGGCCGAACGGCTGCAACCGGCCAAGAGACAACACCAGCAGACCACTGCCAGTGCCTGCATCGCGATGTGGGACCGATAGTGCTCCAAAGCCTTGTCCAGCTCTCGCGGCATGGAGTCCCTCAGGGTTTCGGTAGGCAGCGGTCGATTCGCGCCAAGGTCTTTTCCCGGCCCAGGAATAGCAGGGTGTCGACGATCTGGGGGCTGATCGTGCTGCCGGTGACGGCCACGCGCAGCGGTTGGGCCACTTTGCCCATGCCCTGGCCGGTGCGCTGGCAGAAGTCTTCCAGCCACTTGTGGATGCCATCGGCGGTCCAGTCGATCTTCGCCAGCTCCGGACGGACCTGCGCCAGGACGGCGTAGCCGGCGTTATCGCCTTTCTGCAGCACCTTGGCCACGGCGGCGGGATCGTACTCGAAGGCGTCGTCGCCCCCGAAGAGCACGCCGGACTTGGTCACGATGTCGCCGAAGGTTCGCATGCCCTTGTTGGCCTCGAGCACGCGGGCCAACAGGTCATCGTCGGCCGCGGGGATCGGCACTTCCGGGTTGAGCGAGAGGAAGTCCTTGAAGCCGGCCAGCAACCGCTCGGGGCTGGCCGCGGCCATGTCGATCGTTGAAAACGCCAGGAGTTTTTCGCGGTCGAACTTGGCGTTGGTCTTGCCCATGCGCGACACGTCGAAGAGCGTGATCAGCTCGTCCAGCGTGAAACGCTCGATGTTCTCGCCGGGGTTCCAGCCCAGCAGGGCGATGAAGTTCACCAGCGTCCCGGGCAGGTATCCGGCCTTGCGGAAGGAATGCACCTCGACGTCGCCGTCGCGTTTGGAGAGCTTGCGTCCGGCCATGTCCATGATCAGCGGCAGGTGGCAGTACCGCGGTTCGGCAAAGCCCAGCGCCGAGCGCAGCAGCACGTGGCGCCAGGTCTGCCCCAGGAACTCCTGTCCGCGCATGATGTACGTGATGCCCATCAGCGCATCGTCGATCACGTTGGCCAGGTGATACGTGGGGTACCCGTCATCCTTGAGGATGACGAAATCGTCCTGCTGGTCTGCCGGCATGGTCACGTCGCCGAAGGCCTCGTCGTGAATCGTCACGTCCTTGCCCGGGCAGACCAGGCGGATGACGACGGGCTTACCCGCCGCCCGCGCCGCGGCCGTCTCGGCGGCGGTGGGAAAGCTCGCCGGGCGCGGGTAGGAGAAGTTGACCTTGGCGGCCTCGGCGGTTTTGCGCATGGCTTCGAGCTCTTCGGCGGTGTCGAAGGCGTAGTAGGCCTTGCCCGCGTCGATGAGCTTCTGGGCGTAGTCGCGATAGATCTCCAGCCGCTCGGACTGGCGGTACGGCGCGGCAGGCCCGCCGACATCGATGCCTTCGTCCCACTCGATGCCCAGCCATCGCAGGTCGTCGACGATCTTGGCGACGGCCGACTCCTCATGCCGCGCGCGGTCGGTGTCTTCGATGCGCAGCAGGAACGTGCCGCCGCTCTTGCGGGCCATAGCGAAGTTGAACAGTGCGGTGCGCGCCCCGCCGACGTGGAGATAGCCTGTGGGCGAGGGCGCAAAGCGTGTCTTGATAGTATCCATCAGCAGTTCATCCTACTAAATCAGTCATTCAGCGGGGCAAGACCAGACGGAAGAGGCGGGGGCGCGTCGGGGGCCGCCGACAGCGTCGGAAGGGCCTCGATCTGTGCCAGGGCGGTCTGCCACTGGCGGAAGCGCTGGATATGCTCCAGTTTCATCGTGCCGCTCAAGGTTCGCGGGCCCAGTCGAAGCGCGACGGACTCTTTACCATTCTCTTGCGACAATTCCTCCAGGGCAATCTGTTCGGACACGGCGACGATGATCTCGCGGTCCAAGCTGATGCGCGCCGCCAACGCGCCGTCGGGCAAGAGGCTCACCCGCCAGATCTTCGGCCCGGCCGACACGATCTGGATCACATTGCAGTTGGAGAGGGAGCCCTTTTTGCCCAGGAACTTCAGGCTGTCTTTCAGCCAGGCAATCATTTCAGGAGGCAGCGCAGAGGCCTTGGCGCCGCCGACGCGCGCGTACATGCGCGCCAACTTCGCGCCCCAGATGAACTGCATGAGACCAAAGATGACCCAGAAGATCTTTCCCCCGCCGAGCTTCTCGCCCGCGGCAGCTTCTGCGGCAGTCAAGGCGATATTGGACAGACCGACCGCCGCGATCAGCATCCCTCCGACGAGCAGGCCGATACGCGGCTGGTGAATGCAGAACCAGATGCCGCTGGCGAGCATGACCAGGCCCAGGACCCCGGTGCCGATCCAGATCAGCCTCAACGGCGGCGGCGTGTTGGCGTCGCCCAATGACGTCAACGACAGCGTCGCCAGTCCTCCAAAAAGGATCAGGCCGATCCTCAGCGATTGCAGGGCGTGTTGTGTGGCGGCCAACTTGGCGGCGCTGCGAAGCTGTTCCAGATTGTCTTTGATATACATGGCGGCCTCATTACGGCAGAAAGCGCCGGTCATGGTATCGTATCCTGAAAGGATTGGGCATTGCTGATTTCGGATTTCTGATCAGCAGGCACAGGCGGATGGCAGAGATCCCCGCTCCTAATCCGCAATCCGCAATCCCAAATCGGCAATCGTTTTCATCCAGCAGCTTCCCTGCTATGATAATTCACCTATGACTACCAACGAGAACGCTGCACCGCTGGATTTCATCCGCCAGATCGTTACCGACGACCTGAAGACCGACAAGTGGGGCGGGCGGGTGATCACCCGCTTTCCGCCTGAGCCCAACGGGTACCTGCACATCGGGCACGCCAAGAGCATCTGCCTGAACTTCGGCGTGGCGGCCGAGTTCGGCGGGCGCTGCCACCTGCGCTTCGACGACACCAACCCCGTCAAGGAAGAGCAGGAGTACATCGACTCGATTATCGCAGACGTCAAGTGGCTCGGCTGGGACTGGGGCGAGCACCTGTACTACGCCAGCGACTACTTCGAGCAGATGTACGACTGCGCCGTGCAACTGATCAAGAAGGGCAAGGCCTACGTCGACGACCAGACGGCCGACGAGATCCGCCAGACGCGCGGCACGCTGACGCAGCCGGGCAAAAACAGCCCGTTCCGAGGCCGCAGCGTCGAGGAGAACCTCGACCTCTTCACGCGCATGCGGGCCGGCGAGTTCGCCGACGGCAAGCGCGTGCTGCGGGCGAAGATCGACATGGCCAGCCCCAACCTGAACCTGCGCGACCCGGTGATGTACCGCATCCTTCACGCCAGCCACCCCCACGCCGGCGACAAGTGGTGCATCTATCCGATGTACGACTGGGCGCATGGGATCGAGGACTCCATCGAGCGCATCACGCACTCGATCTGCACGCTGGAGTTCGAGAACCACCGCCCGCTGTACGACTGGTTCCTGGACGAGCTGGGCGTGTACCATCCCCAGCAGATCGAGTTCGCGCGGCTGAACCTGACGTACACCGTCATGTCCAAGCGCCTGCTGCTGCGCCTGGTGAAGGAAGGGCACGTGTCGGGCTGGGACGACCCGCGCATGCCCACCATCAGCGGCATGCGGCGGCGCGGGTACTCGTCGGCAGCGATCCGAAACTTCGCCAAGGTCATCGGCGTGGCCAAGTACAACACCACCGTCGACTTCGCCCTGCTCGAGCACTGCCTGCGCGAAGACCTCAACAAGACCTCCCCGCGCGTGATGGCCGTCCTGCACCCGGTCAAGGTCATCATCGACAATTATCCCGCCGACCAGAGCGAAGAGCTCGACGCGGTGAACAATCCCGAAGACGCCGCCGCCGGATCGCGAAAGGTGCCCTTCGGCCGCGAGCTGTACATCGAGGCCGACGACTTCATGGAGACCCCGCCGCACAAGTTCCACCGCCTCTCGCCGGGGCGCGAGGTGCGCCTGCGATACGCGTACTTTGTCACATGCACCAGCGTCGAGAAAGACGCCGCCGGCAACGTCACGGCCGTCCATTGCACGTACGACCCCGCCACGCGCGGCGGCGACAGCCCTGACGGCCGCAAGGTCAAGGGAACCATCCACTGGGTTTCCGCCGCCCATGCCGTTAAGGCCCAGGTGCGCCTGTACGACCACCTCTTCAGCAAGGCCGACCCCGCCGATGTGCCCGAGGGACACGACTTCACCGAGAACATGAGCCCCAACTCCCTGACGGTGCTGGAGGAGTGTTTCGTCGAGCCGTCGCTGGCTGCCGCAGCGCCGCTGGAGCGGTTCCAGTTCGAGCGGTTGGGCTACTTCTGCGTCGACGCCGACAGCGCCGCCGGCAAGCTGGTCTTCAACCGCACCGTGACGCTCAAGGACACCTGGAGCAAGATCCAGCAGAAGGAAGGCGCCTGAAATGGAACCCACGCTTCCGGCGGAGCAATGGTACTGCAATATCATGGGTCACCAGGGCGGGCCTTACACGCTGGAGACCCTGCGGGCGATGATCGCCCAGGGGCGGCTGGACAGGTCGCACTTCGTCTGGCGGGTGGGGATGGAGCAGTGGGCCTGCGCCGGCACCGTCACCGAGCTGTTCCCTGAGGGCGGGCCGCCGCCGCTGCCGTATCCGGCGTATCGTCCGGGCCCGCCGGTGGGAATCTGGCGCAAGGGGCGAACCCTCATCGTCCACCGCAACGCCCAACTGCCCCAGCGCTGCATGAAGACCAACAGCCCCGAGGCCGTCATGGTCGGGCGGACCTTCATCTGGTACAACCGCTGGCTGCTGTTGACGCTTTTGGCGGGGCTTCTGGTCGGGGCCATCGTCGTGGCGATCCTGCAGAAGAAGGCATCGCTGGCGATTGGCCTGACGCGCAAGTTTGTCCTCCGCCGGCGACTGGCCATCGCCGCCGGCTGGCTGAGCCTCGTGCCGCTGATCGGCGGACCGGTATTGGCCGGGATCAAAGAGAACGGCTTCTATGCCTTGGGCGGGCTGGTCGCGTTTCTGGCCTGCGTCATATATGCAGCCGCGGCGTCGCCGATCGTCAGGCCCGTCCGGATCGACGACTACTACGTGCATCTCAAGGGCTGCTGCGATGAATACCTGGCGACCTTTCCGGAGGCGCCGGCGGGTTTGTGACATCCCGCGTCGCGGGGGGCGGTTTTGAGATTTTTCGCTGATTTGCCACCGTTATTCAATCCGCTCCTCTGCCGGACCGATGGAGATAGAGGCGTAATTGTCCCGTGTCTTCGAGGCATGGGTTGCGGCGCCCTGGAGCGAAATCAGTGAGACCCGGTGGAGATCAGATGCTTGTCCTCGACGCCATCATTGTGCGCGACGGCAGCGAAGGATACCTCGCGCGGTGCCCCTCGATGCGGTTGTGCAAGGGCAGCGGAGCGACCACCGAACAAGCCCTCCACAGCCTCAAACAGTCCATCCTGAAAGTGCTGGCCGGAACCTTCAGCATGGACGAATCGACCATCTCCTTCCGCGTCAGCGAACCCCAGTCCCACCAAGCGTGATTCGATTGTGGATTCGGGATTGCGGATTTCGGATTGTGCGCAAGACCGACACGATGGATTCAACGCCGATCGGCCAGCCCGCGCACCAAGGCGACTATTCCGATCACGAACAGGATCGGCGGATAGAAGAAGATGTATCCGGCCATCCATCCCACGACGAACCAGACAACGGCCCCGACCATCATGGCCAGCCCGCCCCAGACGCCCTTGTCGATCCCGCGCTGCCCTGAGCCCCAGCGGATGGCGGCGCGATCTTCCTTCTCGCGCTGTGCGCGGGCCTCCTGCTGCATGCGCAGGCGATCGAGATCCGACTGCGGTTGAGCGGGTGAAACCTGCTGCACGGGAATTACCGCGGGTCGACGCGGCGCAGGCGCGGCCGCCGGAGGCGGTGCAGCGGCGCCGACGCGCGGCATCGCATAGGGATTCGATTGGGCCGCCTTGGCCGCCGCCGCAGGCACGAGCACGCGCGTCCTGCACTCGGGACATTCGTCAAACTTGCCAGCCATGGTGTCCGGCGATTCCAACGTACTCTTGCACGACGTGCATCTATACAAAATCATGTTTTGGCCCCAGAAGAAGTAGACCCTGATCTGCCGGTAATTTATAACCCGCACCCGCTACTGGATAGAAGAATATTGCATATTTATGCATTTCTCCCCGCCTTCCCCTGCGACCTCAGCGGGTACTTTCATCGCATCTGACTTGTTCACGGCAGTGGACCATCACTTCCTTGGGGATCAGCTTCAGTGCCAGCATCACCAACGCCGGCACGATCAGCACGTCGTCCAGGTGGCCGATCACCGGAATGAAGTCGGGGATCAGGTCGATCGGGCTGGCCGCATACGCCAGCGCCGCCCACAACAGCCACCGCGCCGCCCGCGGCGTGCGCGGGTGCTTCATCGCCAGGCGATAGACTGCCAGCTCGCGCATGAGCGTGCGGGCGGCCGTCCGAACGCGATTCACCTTCTTGATGGGTTGGGCGCTCACGCCTGCATTCTAGCGGAGAGCCCCGGAGCCCGCCGCCTCTGTATTCCATTATTCCAACATTCCATTCTTCCCGTTTTTTGCTGGTCTTTCGCCAGTCAACCCGTTAACGAGTTAACCAGTTAACCGGAGATCACAATGCCTCGGACGCTCTCGCCGCAGTTTAAGACATTTACCGCCGACCTGGCGCGCGGGTGGAACACCTGGAACACGCGCAGCGTCACCTCGCACGTGCTGATGCCCTCGGGCCTGGCGATCAACCTCGGCCTCAAGGAGATCGACGAGGCCCAGCACCTCGACGAGATCCTCATCGGCCGACAGGGCGCCCTCGAGGAGCAGGTGACGGTGGGGCCGCGGACGTATGACGGCCGCTACACCGAACTGAAACTCGACTGGCGCGGCGTCACGCTGACGATCCAGACGGCGTTGGACGGCCAGGACTGGGTGGCGCTGGCCCGCGCGAGCACCACGCAGGCCAACGCACCGCTGTTGATCGCCAACGCCGGCGTGATGTTCAATCGCCCCGGCTGCGCCTCGCGCGAGGGCGAAACCCTTCGCCTGCAGGCAGGCGATCTGGAGGTCCGCGTCCATGCCACCGCCCCGCACGTGGACGACCCGTACACCAGATGCACCGGCCCGTACCTGGCCCTGAAGCTCGACGCGCCGGTGGGGCTCTCGACAGGCCGCCCCCGCACGCTGGCCGAAATCGAGGCGGTCATCGCCGGCGCCCGCGCCGCGCAACTCAAGAGCTTTGAAAAGTGGGGCGAACTGGCCGCGCAGTACGAGGCCATGCAGAGCATCCTGGCCTGGAACACCATCTACGATCCGCAGACCGACCGCGTCAGCACGCAGGTCAGCCGCCTGTGGAACACCTGGTGCTGGGGCGGGTGGATCCTGTTCGAGTGGGACACGTACTTCGCCGCGGCGATGGCCGGGGTCGACAACGAGGCGCTGGCCTGCGCCAACGCCATCGCCATCACGCAGGAAGTCACCGAGAACGGCTTTGTGCCCAACGCCGCCGCCGGGCGCGGGTATGTCTGCCGCGACCACTCCGAGCCCCCCGTGGGCGCCATTACCGTGCGCGACCTGTACGCCCGCTGGGGCAACCGATGGCTGCTGGAGGAAACATACCCGGGCCTGCTGTCGTGGAACCGCTGGTGGGCCGCCAAGCGCGACACCGACGGATATCTGTGCCTGGGCTCGACGCCCTTTGAGCCCGTGCTCAATATCCCCCTCGAGACCGGCAACGTCGGAAAGGCCGCCGGGGCGATCCTCGAAAGCGGCCTGGACACCTCCCCCATGTACGACGACGTGCCCTACGACGAGCAGCGTCACCAGCTCAAGCTTGCCGACGCCGGTCTCATGGGCCTCTACGTGGCCGACTGCGACGCCCTGGCCGAGATCGCCCGGGCGATGGGCCGAACCGACGACGCCGCCGAACTGCGCACCCGAGGCGAAAAGTACCGCCTCAAGCTCCAGGACCTCTGGGACGACCAGCGCGGCCTGTTCTACAATCTCCGCCTGGACACGCGCGAGTTCTCTCGCCGCATCTCGCCGACGAACTTTTACCCGCTGCTGGCCCGGGCGGCCTCGCCCGAACAGGCCGACCGCATGATCAACGAGCACTTCTACAACCCCACCGAGTTCTGGGGAACGTGGATCCTGCCCTCGATCTCGCGCGACGACGCGCGATACAAGGAGCAGCACCACTGGCGCGGCCGCATCTGGGCGCCGATGAACTGGCTGGTCTACCTGGGCTTGCGGAACTACGACACCCCCGCCGCCCGCCGCGCCCGGGCCGACCTGGTCGAGCGTTCAACCGCACTGCTGATGAAAGAGTGGAACGAAAAGCGCCACGTACACGAGAACTACAACGCCAACACCGGCGAAGGCTGCGACCACTACATGTCCGATCGCTTCTACCACTGGGGCGCCCTGCTGGCCCTGATGGCCCTGAAGGAAAGTGGCCGAACGTAGACCCAATAGACGTGTCCCGTCGACCGGCTAAAATAAAGTATGGTTTTATTCTAGCCGATGGAACGGTGCCATGACGTACTGCATTCAATCCCCGTTGGAAGTGTGCTCAACGGGGCCTTCGGAACCGCGTCGAGCAAGCTCGGTCGCTAACAATCTTCTTCCAATATTTCCTCAGCGTCCTCAGCGACCTCAGCGGCTAACACCTAATCACAATCGCCGTAATCACGCGCCCCAGAGGCGGCCTTCGTCGACCATCGCCAGGTAGTTCTCGACGGGGATGTAGTTGGCCACGCTGTTGCCGCTGCCCAGGCAGTAGCCGCCGCCTTGTTGGCAGATGTCCAGCGTCTCCCGCACGCGCTGGCGGATAGCCGCCTCGCCGGCGCGGCAGAGAAAGTCCACGTCGATCCCGCCAATCATCGCCGTCCGGCGGCCGTACGTGTGCTTCACCTGCCGCACGTCCTCGATGGTGTCCTCGAAGCTGTGCTTGGCGTCGATCTTCACGTCGTCGATCAGGTCGTCGATGATCGAGCTGAGGTTGCCGCAGGCGTGGAGCAGGTACGGTCGCCCGGCGGCGTGGGCCATCGCGGCCAGTTCCTTGTGCCCGGGCAGCCAGAACTCGCGGACGTCGTCGGGACCGATGAGCGGCTGGGTCTTGAAGCCCATGTCGTCGCTGGCGAAGGCGATCTTCACGCGGTCGAACTGCAGCACCTGCCGCGTCACGCTGCGGAAGATGTCGCGCAGCTTCTGCTCGATGGCCGCGACCAGGTCGCGCTTGTCGTAGAGGGCGTAGCAGAGCGACTCGTAGCCCAGCAGCCACGTCTGATACTCGGCAAAGTGACCGCCGACCATGCCGGTGATGCACATGTCGTCGGGCAGGTTCTTCTGACACCACTCCAGCTCGGCGGTGGCCCCGGGCACGTTGGGGTCCGGCCAGGGGAACTTCTCGAAGTCTTCCCACGTGGCGATGGGCCCGCGGTGCTCGTCGAGATAGCCGCGCCCGTTGGCGTGCGGGCGGTCTGCCGTGTCCTGCGTGAGCTGCCAGTTCAGCGCCGGTCCGGCGTACGCCAGGCCGACGTTGACGTAGTCGAAGCCCAGGAAGCGGTGGAAGTTGATATGGCGCCAGCGGCCGAAGTCGGCGTGGTCGCGAGCGATGTTCTTGGGCGCCAGGTCGAAGCGGTCGACGATGGCCGTCTCGATCTCGCCGTCGTGAAACAGTTCCATGTGGTGGGCGCGTCGCGGCGTGCCTTTGCGAGCAAGATTGTCGACCAGCGCCGGCCAGTCGGGCTTGGACGGCATCGCCAGGCCGCGGTACGTCTGCGTCTGCATGAGGCGGTTCCTTTCGAAGGGATCGTGGGACAGCAGAAGGAACTTCTAACGCAAGGCCGGCGGGTATTCAAGGATCAGCGGGCGGGAAAAAGCGGATTCACCGCAGAGATCGCAGAGGACGCAGAGCGGAAGAGGGGCTAAGAACAGAGAAGACATGGCAGGTTCTCTTCTCGTTTTCTCTGTGCCTCTGTGGTCGGTTTTTCAGATAAGCGAACGCTTGACGGCAAGAGTTGAGCTTCCCTCACATCAGAAGAACTCTGCGAACTCTGCGATCTCTGCGGTGAAAAGGCTCAGCTTCGGCCCTTGAGGCCGCGGCAGCGGGGGCAGATGCGGTTGGCGCGGCTGTTGGACTCGAAGCTCTTGTCGCATCGCAGGCACGTGCGGGTCTTGGCGTCGGCGGTGTCGATCGGTGCTTTCGCGTGTTTGTTCTTGTGTCCTGTCACACCCATGATGGTCTTTCGCCCAGTCGGGCCCGGCGGTACGTGTCGCAGGCGAGAGGGCTGTCAGCCGAACCGCCCGCCTGGTCTTGAGCAACTGCCGATTATGTCAGGAGCGTCAGGCGGAGTTAGTGGCGGGAACAACGTTCTTGCCGATGACTGCGGGTGACGGACCGAACAGGGGCATTGTACCATAACGGTCTCGGCGATGCGGCACAATGAAGCTTATTTTGTGATGACCGAAGATTGTTGTCTGGCGGCATAGATGTTAGATTCCAGCCATGCGCATTAAGCGGAACACAAGCGATCAAGGCGTTTTCAACGAGCATGCCGTTCTTCCATTCAATCTCAGGAACGAGGATTTCCGGCTGGCGATGCAGGATGTTTATGATTTCTTCCACGACGTGAACACGTTGTTGGTGAACAGGGGATTGGATCGCCTGGACGACATGCTCCGTCCTTCAATCATGTCAGGGCTCCTGTCGGACATGCTGACGGCCAGCCTGGCCAAGCATTCGCGCAGCCTGGTTCAGAACGCGTACTTCAACGGGCATCCGGACCTGGTGGTCAAGGGCGTCTATGCCAACAACGCCGTCAAAGCGGGCACGGAAGGCGTCGAGATCAAGACCAGTAGAAAACGCGGCGGGGCTGTCGACACCCATGGCGCTCGTGACCAGTGGATGTGCGTCTTTGTCTACGAAATAGATTCTCTGACCGAACCCGCCACCCGGCGCAAGCCCATGAGCTTCACCGAAGTTTATCTCTCAAAGGTGACGGTGACCGATTTTCGCAGTAACGCGCGCGGCCCGTTAGGAACGCGCACGTCGACACTTGATCGCGACGGGGTGAAGAAGCTCCGACAGAATTGGGTCTATCTGCTTACGCCGGTCAGCGAAGTCTAGACAAAGCCGGCACCGCAGTTTTGGCCATTTCAATATAGCTCTCGTCCATTTCCACGCCAATAGCGCTATAGCCCACTGCTTCAGCGGCGGCGAGAGTGGAACCGGATCCCGCGAAGGGGTCGAGCACCGTTCCTTCCTGCAACGGCAGGACCGCCCGCACGATCTGTCGCAAGAACGCCTGGGGCTTCAAGCTGGGGTGGGGCGCGATGGCCCTTTCGCCGCGGCGCGTCGGACATGAGGCGATGACGTCAGCAAATGGTTTGCCTTCATCGGGACGGCGAAACCCGCCCGTTTTCCATCGGCGAAGATTGTCCTGCACTCGCCCCTCGAGAGGTTTGCGGAAGACAACCCAGGGTTCATACATGGAGCGCGGCATCACGCTGACATGCGGAAACTCCAGGTGCGCGTTCTTTGGGCGGTCGCCTCCTCGCATGGTCATTACCAGACGGATGATCTCACCCCGCCGTTCCAGGCCGGCGCTGGCCAATGCGGCGGAGAGAAGATGTGAAAGCAGCGGATTGGTGGCCACCACCACGTGGGCGCCTGGGACGAGAACCGGCATCAGCAGCCGCGCCCATTGGGAGAAGAATACCACCAGTGCGTCCAGATCGTCTTGACGGAGCGTCGTGAACCGAGGCAGGGGGGACCGCTGGTGTCCGTCAAACGACGGCGGTATGCGCCACACGCCGCCCTGACCGGAGCGGAGCTTCTGCTGCTCCTTCTGCGAATACTCTACCAGTCCATAGGGCGGATCCGTCACGACAGCCTCAATGCTCTGTGCATCGCGCGAGGCCAGCCAGTCGAAACAATTGCCATGGTGCAGACGGACACGTCCAAACTCCAAGGCTGCCGCCATGGGCGCACCAGTTGGCGCGGAGATTTTGGCGGCAGGAGGTCTCAGGCAATACGTTCCCGGCTTGATGCGATCGAACAAGGTGGCGGTATTGAGATTCAGATAGCTTCGCACGGACGAACCGGCAACCTCTTCCCCCAGCCTTCGGTTCACGGCAGTATGTATTTCCGCCAGTGAAGCCTCACCACAGTGCTGAGCGAGATAATCAACGATGGCATCGCGGATTTGGCCGGGCATTATTCTTCGGCTGATCATGAAAGGATCATAGACGTCCAGACGTCGCACTGCAAACAAAAAACGAACTTTTCTTGATGGAAGGGCTCTTTTCATTCTCTCCCCTGCCGGCGCCGGCGCGCCGGCAGGGGGTGTTCTTGCAACCGGTGCGGTTACTCCTCGGTATCGTCCCAGTCCGTGCTGCTGCGGCTGCTCTTGCTGCTCTTCTTTGAGCCCACGCCGGCCTTCTCAACTTCTTCGAAGTCCGTTCCGCCGCAGGGGCATTCGGGAATCTCTTGTCCCTGGTCGATGTGCATCATGGTGTCGCAATCGGAGCAAATGCAATCGACGTCCTTCTTGGTTGTATCGCCCGCATGCATGGTCATTGTCGTCCCTCCCGTTGTTGAAGTTTCGGATCCCGATCCGGCCACGAAGGTATTATAGTCGCCGCCGCATTGCGGAATCGCCGCCTGGCGACTAACGTTCTGTCGGGAGTACTCGTATGCTGAGAATCGCCATTATCGGGACCGGCGGCATGGCCCACACGCATGCCGCGGCTTTCAAAGCGATCGAGGGCGTGGCGGTGACGGCCTGCTGCGACGTCGACCGCCCGCGGGCCGAGGCGTTCGCGGCCCGGCACGACATCGCCGCGGTCTACAGCGATCACCGGGAGATGCTCGATCGCGAAACCCTCGACGGAGTGTCCAATGTCACGCCCGACTCCCAGCACGCGGCGGTCTCTCTGGCAGTGATCGAGCGGGGCGTGAATATCCTGTGCGAAAAACCGCTGGCAACGTCCCTGGAGGACGCGCGCCGGATGACGCTGGCGGCCGCCGCCCGGGGCGTCGTCAACATGGTCAACTTCAGTTACCGCAACTCGTGCGGTCTGCAGGCGGCGGCGGCTGCGGTCAAGTCCGGGGTCATCGGCTCGCTTCGCCACATCGAGTCGAGCTACCTGCAGAGTTGGCTGGCGCAGAGCGCCTGGGGCGACTGGCGCGTCTCCCCAGGATTGACGTGGCGGCTCTCGAGCGCCCACGGCAGCGCCGGGGTGCTGGGCGACCTGGGCTGTCATATCTACGACCTGACGAGCCTGCTGGCGGGGCAGGATATCGTCGAGATCTTCTGCCGCCTGGCGACTTTCGACAAGGGCGTCGAGGGCAACCGCCTGGGCGAGTACGTGCTCGATGCCAACGACAGCTTCGTGGCCAACATCGCTTTGGCCGGCGGGGCGGTCGGAACGGTACACTCCAGCCGCTGGGCCTGCGGGCACCACAACAGCCTGCGATGCCGCCTCTACGGCGACGCCGGGGCGATCGAAGTGGATCTTGACGGCGGCTACGATCATTACAGGATCTGCCGCGGCAAAACCGCCCTGGAGTCCGCGACGTGGGACGTGGTCTCGTGCGACCCGACGCCCAGCAACTATCAACGGTTCATCCAATCGATCCGCACCGGCGTCAACGACCCCAGCGACTTCGCCAACGGCGCCAGGGTGCAGGCCTGCCTGCACTGGAGCATGGAGTCTGACCGGCTTGGCAGGCCCGTGAAGATCGTTGGCGGTTCATGAGGCGGTGACGGGCGCCATGGCCTTGGTATAATGCCCGCAACCGGAAGGAGACCCAGACCATGTGCGCGACACGAACATTCTGCATACTGGCCGCGGCGGGGTTCCTCTGGGCCCCGGCGGCGACGGGGGCCGACGAGCCCTTCAAAACCACGCCCGTTCAGGCGCAGTGGCAGTACAGCATGGACGGCGGCAAGACGTTCTCGCCCCAGGCCCCGACGATCACCTGGAAGCGCACGGCCGACGAGAAAGACGCCGTCGTGGCCACGGCGACGTTCGAGATTGCCGACCCCGCCGCGCTGGGCGTGGTGCGCCTGCGCGTCGGGGATGTTGACGGCGCCTTCGCCGTGACCGACGCCGAGACCATCGACCGCTACAACGTCGGGGCCAAGCCCAACCTGACGAAAATGAAGCTCGTCCTTAACGGCGCCGCCATCGACTCGGGCCTGGCGCCCAATACGCTGTACCGCTGCGTGCCCATCGACGCGCAACTGCTCAAGAAAGGCGCCAACACCCTGACCGTCTCGGGCGTGTACTGGTTCCAGTTGGCCGATCCCATGGCTTGCCCGCTGCGCCTGGAAGCGGTGTCGGCCAACACGCCCGTGCTCGACCGCCTGCCGGTCCTGGGCGCCATCGGCGAGGACTATTTCACGCTGGCCGCCCGTGCGGTTGTGCCCGCCGCCTTCACGATCACCGTCAAGCCCCTTGCCGGGGCGCCCGGCGTGCCGATCCAGCACACCGTCGAGCGGGCCATGCAGATGAAGGCCCGCGTGCCGCTGCCCAGGGGCGTCCGAAGCTTCGAGTATTCCATGAGCGTCCGCGCGGGCGCCGCCGAGAAGACTTACGGGCCTTACCAGGTCCGCATGCCGACCTTCGGCGAGGGACTGCGTTTCGCCGTGCTGGGCAACACAGCCGTCTACCAGGGCAACTCCCAACGGCTTAAGAAGGTGCTGGAGAAGATTCTGGAGGTTCACCCCGACCTGCTGATCCACACCGGCAAGTACGTCGACAGCTCGCCGTGGGACTTCATGTGGACCCACCAGTTCTTTGGGGTGCATCCCGAGACGCTGGCCCGCATCCCGCTGTTTCCGATGTGCGGCCTGCGCGAAATGTCGTCGCCGATGTCCTTCAGCCGCCAGTTCTACTTTCCGCCCGATGATAGCGACTTTGCCCGCTGGACGACGGTGGTCGGGCCGGTGCGATTCGTGGCCGTCGAGTCCTGGTGGATGTCGCAGGACAAGAGTGGGGAGGGCCTGAAGTGGCTGGACAAGGTGCTCTCCGAGGCCAAGGAGCCGTACGTGGTGGTGCTCAATGCGCAGGTGTCGCACTGCTCGGGGCCCAACGCCGGACGAAGCGTGCGCCCGATCATCGCCTACACGGCCAAGAACATCGACCCGCTGCTGGTGAAATACAAGGCCAGCATCGCCATCGGCGGCTACCACACGCACTACGAACGTTCGGAGCCGCCTGCCGGCGCGGGCGTGCCGACGATCATGACCTGTTTTGCCGGCGGCAGCGGCAAACCGCTGCACCAGATCTACGTCGACCAGAACAAGGCCTCCCGCGCCACTTACCGCGGCGACCACTTCGTGCTCTTCGAGGTCCGCAAGGACAAGCTGGTCATGCAGACGATGGACATCGAGGGCAAGGTCGTCGACAAGTTGGAGCTTGCTCCGAGGAATTAACCCAGTAGCACGGGCGTCTCGCCCGTGAGTAGCATGGCCGTCTGGGCCATGCCTGGGCAATTTGCACCAGGAGATGGATCGTATGAACAATCCGTTTCAGGATGCCTTGCACCTCTGGCACATGAACGATGTACGCCCTGCCGCGGGCGGCCTCTCACTTGAGCCGCATGGCGAGGTCGAGCTGGGCGTGGAGCTCTCCGGTCAGGAGCGCGCCGAGTCGCTGGCCCGCGGCGGCGACGGCCGGGCGGCGCGCCTGCGCGGCGGATCATTGTCGCTGGCAGGCGAGGCGCCGCTGCAGCTTGGCAAATCCGCCTTTGCCGTGGCGATTCGCATGAAGGATGTGGACGGGACCTGGCTGCATCCGATCCTGGGCAGCGACGGCGGCGACGGGGCAGTGAGCCTGTCGCTGCGGGCCCTTGACGGCCGAACGATGCCCATGAGCGACCGCAACCTCTTCGGCGTGCGCAGCACGATCTACGCCTGGATGTTCAAGCCGGGCCTGCCTCGCTCGATCGACGGCTGTCAGTCGCTGCTGGAGGTTGTCTGGGGCGCCGACGAGGTCAACGCTCCGCGGCGCGACATCCAGTTGCGGTTTCCCGAGCGAGACTATCCGCTGCTGGAGGACATCCAGAACGCCGTGATGAAGATCTGCTGCCCGGTGCAGAGGATCGGCGCGAGAGACTGGCACGACATCGTGGTGTGCTTTACCGGGCCCAAGCTGCTGTTGTATGTCGATGGCGTGCTGGTGGACGAGGAGTACCCCATCGGCGCCACGCGAGACAGCACGCAGCCGTTCCGGATCGGCGCCGGCCTGGCGGGGCAGAACATCCTGGTCGATCACGTGGCCGTGTGGGACCGGGCGCTATCGGCCGACGAGGTGGCGGCGATCTCCGGCGGTCCGCAGACGGTCTCGCAGCGCGAACTGGAGATCCTGGGCCCGCCGGCAAAGAGCATGCAGTATTTTCGCCCGCGCGGGCACAACAGCAAGGCCGGCGACTGCATCCCCTTCTGGCACGACGGCACGTTCCACCTGTTCTATCTGATCCTGCGCCGCAACATGCACAGCAAGTGGGACGGCGGCCACGGCGGGCTGGAGATCTGGCAGGCGACGACAACGGACCTCAAGACCTGGACGCACCATCCGGTGACGATCCCCATCAGCGAGCAGTGGGAGGCCTGGAACGGCACCGGCGGCGTGGCGGTGCATGAGGGCGTGTACCACTGGTACTATCCCTGCCCGTGCTACGACAAGAAGTGGCCCCATCACGGTATCCAGCTCGCCACCAGCACTGATGGAATCCACTTCACCAAGCAGCAGCCTCACCCGTTCCTGGGCGGCGGCGACTGCGAGGTCTATGCCGATGCGGCAGGCACATATCACCTCATCCGCTACGGCGAGCGGACAGACAAAACCATCCGCCTCGACCGCCTGACCTCGACGGACCTGCGCACCTGGACGCCGGCGGCAGAGCCGTTCATCGAGACCGACGCGCGTTACTGCATCGAGATGTGCCCCAACCTCTTCAAGATGGGCGACTGGTACTACTTCATGGGCGGGCTGAACTGGTGGCGCAGCCGCGGGGAGTTTGGCCCGTGGGAGGAGCACCACCCGCGGAGCTTGGACAACATGAGCGTGCCCAAGGTCGCCCGCTTCGGCGAGGGGCGCTACATCTACGCCGGCTTCCTCGACGATGGCGGCTGGGGCGGCAACCTGATCCTGCGCGAGCTGGTGCAGAACAGCGAGGGCATTCTCGGCGTGACGTTCGTCCCCGAGCTGATCCCGCCCTGCGGCGACGACCTTCCTGTGCAGCCCGCGCTGACGCTCAAGGCCGCCGATCAGCGCGCCGAGGCCGTCATCCCCAACATCGCCGGCGGTGCGCGCATCACGATGAAGATCGCGCCGCAACCGGGGATCAAAAAGTTCGGCCTGCGCCTGCGAGGCGGGGCTCAAGCCGACGACGGCTGCGAGTTGTCCTTTGATCCCATCAATCGCACGGCAATCTATTCAGCCATCGTCGACAGCGCCGGCACGAACTGGGGCACGCCGGGCATCCATGAAGTGGCCGGTCTCGACAAGCCCTTCGAGGTCGACATCATCTGCCGCAACGACATCATCGACGCGGAGCTGACGCGATTTCGCACTGTCACCACGCGGTTCTGGAATCCATCAGCCGACCGCGTGCGGCTCTTCGCCGAAGGCGGCGAGGTGACCTTCAGCGACATCCGCATTCGACCGCTGCTGCAGTAGCATGGGCATCTTGCCCATGAGTAGCACGGGCGTCCCGCCCGTGCAAATTGCCGGGGACATGGCCGGGACGGCCATGCTACTCACGGGCGAGACGCCCGTGCTACGAAGAACGGCCATGGCGACCCGCTGAACAACGCGTGTCGCCATGCCGCCCGGCCCCGGGGTTTCTTCTCTCTGCGTTCTCTGTGATCTCTGTGGCAAAGTCTTTGGAGCCCTCAGATCGACGCCCTGATGAAGGTGCAGAAGATGTGGGAGCGGTTCCACGCCTGATCGGGCGGCGCGTTTTCTCGCGCCGATGGGGTTGACATCGCCGGGCGGAACTTCTATACATAGCCAATTCCTGGGCGGGCGGCAATGTCGCTGCGCCTGTGGTTTGACATAGAACCGGCACTTTAGGAGATACCGGCCGATGAACCAGGCAGAAGTTTTCGAAAAAGTGAAGGCGACGCTGGTCGATGCGTTGGGCGTCGAAGAAGATGAAGTTACGCCCGAGGCCACGCTGACCGAAGATCTCGGCGCCGAGTCCATCGACTTCCTCGACATCGTGTTCCGCATCGAGAAGGCTTTCAGCATCACCATCCCCCGCGGCGAGCTGTTCCCCGACAACGTGCTCAACAATCCCGACTTCGTGCAGGACGGCAAGCTGACCACCAGCGGTCTGCAGCGGCTCAAAGACCGCATGCCGCACGCCGACTTCACGGATTTTGAGAAGGATCCCGACATCAACAACATGTCAAAGCTGTTCCGCGTACAGACGATCGTTAACTACGTCATGACGAAAGTTTAGGTCACTCAGCATCCGCCGACGAGGGGTGCTGCCCCGGCGGCGAGCGGGCGGGGCACGTCGGTGAGGGGGCGGCTTGCGTATCGGGCCGCCCGTTGTGGTCGCGAGGATTGCATGCGGGTTTCCCACCTTGATCGCCGTTGCGGAGGTTCAGCGCCGCCGGCCACCGCGGCGCCTGTAGGCATCTGCGCCGGGCGGGGGCGGCCCCATGGCTGAGCGGCGCGTCGTCATCACGGGGCTTGGTCCGGTGGCGCCCTCGGGCATCGGCATTGAGGCGTTTTGGTCGGCGGCCTTGGCGGGGCGTCGGTGCGTCCGCCGCGTCGAAGACTTCGACCCGTCCAACTTCCCCACGCAGATCTGCGGTCCGCTGACCGACTTCTCCGCACGCGACTTCGTGCCCAAGGACTACCGCAAGGCCGTCAAGGTCATGGCCCGCGACATCCAGATTGCCGTCGCCTGCGCGGACCTGGCGATCCGCGACGCCGGTCTGAGCACGCCTTCGGCGCCGGGGCCCGGCCATGCGCCCGACCCGGCGCGGTTCGGCTGCAATATCGGCTCGGGTCTGATGTGCGCCGACATGAACGAGCTGGGCTCAGCACTGGTCAGCAGCCTGCGCGACGGGCGGTTCGACTTCCACGCCTGGGGCAGCGGGCAGATGGAAAACCTCGCCCCGCTGTGGCTGCTCAAGTACCTGCCCAACATGTGCGCCTGCCACACGACGATCCTGCACCAGTGCAAAGGCCCCAGCAATACCATCGCCTGCGGCGACGCCAGCGGGCACTTGGCCGTCGCCGAGGCGGCGAGCTGGATCCGCCGCGGCGCCGCCGACGTCGTCGTCGCCGGGGCAACCGAAAGCAAGCTCAACCCCATGGGTCTGCTGCGCCAGACGCTCCTGGGCCGCACGTGCGTCTCGCGCAACGACGACCCCGCCGGCGCCTGCTGCCCCTTCGACGCCGCGCACTCCGGAACGGTCATCGGAGAGGGCGGCGGGCTGATCATTCTCGAAGAACTCAAGCACGCCCGAGCCCGCAAGGCGCGCATCTACGCCGAGGTCGTCGGCTGGGCCGCCGCGTCCGACCCGGCCGCCGTCGACCTGCGACGCCCCACCTGCGGCAATGTTGCCGCCGCGCTGCGCCGAGCGCTGGCCAAAGCCGCCCTGGCCCCCGACCAGATCGACCTGGCGTTGCCCCACGGCACTGCCGTGCCCGCCGAGGACGACGCCGAGACCGCCGCCTGGTCCGTCGCCCTTACTGGACGCGCCGCACCCTTGGCCGCCTGCACCGCCACCGGCGCCCTGGGCAGCCTCTTCGCCGGCGCCAGCGGAATCAGCACCATCGCCGCGGCGATGGCGTTGCACACGCAGACCATCCCGCCGACGGTCAACTTCACCGCCCCTGCCGCCCCGAGCTCGCTGACCTTCCAGCCCACCGCCGCCTGGACGCCCCTGCGCGCTGCCGCCTGCGCCTCGTTCACCGTCGGCGGACAATCCGCCGCCTGCGTCCTCAAGAGGTATCCCGCATGAAGCGACGCGTGGTCATCACCGGCATGGGCACCGTCAACCCCCTGGCGCATACCGTTGAGGAAACCTGGGCCGCCCTGCTGGCCGGGCAGAGCGGCTTTGGCCCGATTACAACCTTCGACGCCGCCACCTTTCCCTCGCGATTCGCCGCGATGGTCAAAGACTATCATCTCGAGGACCACGTCCCCGACGCTGCCCGACATGCCACCGCCGGCCGCCACACCCATTTTGCCATCGGCGCCGCCGTGCAGGCCTGGCAGGCTGCCGGCCTCGCCCAGCGCGACACGCTCGACCGCGACGCGCTGGGGCTGTACCTGGGCAGCGGCGAGGGGCGGCTGGACTTCGACAACTTCATGAGCTGCATCACCGACTCCTGGCGCGGCGGCGCGGTGGACACGGCCGTCTGGGCTACCCTCGCCTTCGAGCGGATGGAGCTCTACCGCGAGGTCGAGCAGGAAGCCAACATGGTCCTGGCGCACCTGGCCAACCGCTTCGGCGTCGCCGGACCGGCGTACAACGTCCTGACCGCCTGTGCCGCCAGCACGCAGGCCATCGGCGAAGCCGCCAGCCAGATCCGCGCCGGCGAGATCGACGCGGCCATCACCGGCGGGGCTCACAGCATGGTCCACACGATGGCCATCACGGGCTTCACGCGCCTGACCGCGCTGTCGCGCCGCAACGACGAGATGGAAACCGCCAGCCGCCCCTTCGACCTGACGCGCGACGGGTTCGTCATCGGCGAGGGCGCCACCATCATGATCCTCGAGGAATACCGAGCCGCCAAAAAACGCGGGGCCCCAATGCTTGCTGAGATCGTCGGCTACGGCAGCAGCGCCGACGCCTACCGCATCACCGACCAGGACCCCGAGGGCGCCGGCGCCGCCGCGGCCATGACCGCCGCCCTGGCCGACGCGGGCCTCTCGCCCAAGCAGATCAATTACATCAACGCCCACGGCACGGGCACCAAGCAGAACGACATTGTCGAGACCCGGGCCGTCAAAGCCGCCTTCGGCCGCCACGCGCCGAAGATCCCCGTCTCGTCCGTCAAGAGCCAGCTCGGCCACCTGATCGGCGCCGCCGGCGCCACCGAGCTATTAACCTGCGTACTAGCCCTGCGCGACGGCACTATCCCGCCGACCGCCCACCTGACCACCCCCGACCCCGACTGCGACCTGGACTACGTCCCCAACACGCCAAGAAAAGCCAAGCTCAAATACGTCATGAGCAACTCAATGGGCTTCGGCGGCCAAAACAACTCCCTGATCATCGCCCCGGTGAAATAGCTGTCAGCTATCAGCTTGCAGTTATCAGCCAGACAATGCGATTAGCCGTTTTGCTGGTCCCCAGGCTACTGGCTACCGGCTACGGGTTACTGGCTATCTCGTTTCTGCCGCGTCCAGGCAAACAACGCTCCCGCCAGGGTGACCGCGATCGCGTAGATCCCTACAAGGCCATCAGCATACCGGCCCCAAAGGATGCACGGGGCAGGCACAACGGCGGCAAGCACAGCCGTCAGCCCGCAAGCCCATAACCCCCAGGCCGTCGACGACACCTTCAACAATTTTGGAATAGACACGGCAAGTAAAGCGGCCGCCAGTATCCCCTGCAGCGAAACCCCCGCAAACCACGTCAAGCGAAGGTTGGTATTGAAGTTGGGATTCTCGATGGAGTTGAAGAGATTGGGAACAAACGCGGCCCCAATGCTCACCAGCCCGGCAAGAACCCCAATCCCGATCGCGAACATAATTCGTTTTCCCATGCCATGGATTCTACCGCCAACGCCTGTTAAACGCGATGTGCGAGGCAAAAAGGACTGGGCTGCTACAGGTCTTGCCGTGGAAAGGGATAACCTTGAATGATTTTCAAATTGCGGAAAATCCCACTCGGAGCAGATACTCAAACGTGGGATCATAGTATGCAGCATTGCGCGTGGGGTCGTCACCATGGCCTTCTGGGACCACAATCACCATACCTTGCCGCGCTCTTGTCAGCAGCACGCGATAGGCATTCTTGAGGTACATCTGCCGCTCGGCTTTGCGGATGTGGTTCCAGCGGTCGCCGCAGAATGACCAGTGCTGCCAGCCATCATCCGTGTACCGGAAATCTGCGTCCCAAGTGAGGCAGGCCCAATCCAGTTCGAGGCCCTGCACGTCAAACTCGGTGGCCACGTCTTCAAGGTAGTACGATGATCGCACATCCGCAATCGGATCGGAATAGTAATGCCTTTTCATTGGCAAGGAAGATTATGCCAGGTAGAGGACCGAAGGGCAATTGGTTGTGCCGTCGTATCATCAGTGGTAGTCTTCCACCCCAGAAGTCATTCCCCTGAACAACTGGGTGATGCTTCAGGAACAAGGAGAACTACGTGGCCGTCAAGAAACCAAAACGCGACCTGCCATTCGATCAGCCGCTGCTGCCTCAGGCGGGACAGTCAACTCGCGAGAAGCGCGACAAGATCCTGGGTGAAAAGGTCGATCTTTGGGTGGCCATGTTTGCGGCTGCCCTCATGATGATCATGGTCGCCTGGATGTTAGTATTGAGCAAATCGGTTGTGCAAGGGGCCCTGTCTGTTACCGGGGTCGCAGTTGCGCTGATTGGAGTTTGCATCATAAAGATCGGCCGTGGGATGCGCGAGGCACGTAGTTACAGCCTCGGGGCAAAGGGCGAGGTCTATGTCAGCCAATGCCTGGACAAACTCAAGGCCAATGGCTGGCGGCTGTTCGAAGACGTGCCCAATGAAAAGGGCAACGTCGATCACGTACTGGTTGGTCCTGGCGGCATTTTTACTATCGAGACCAAGACGCATTCGCGCAAGGATGGCAAGAAGGTCGAAGTGACGTTTGACGGGCAAAAGGTGGCGATTAACGGCTTTGAGACTGACGAGCCAATCAGGCAGGCCTTCGCCGAGGCCGGGTTCATCAAGAACCTCGTCGGCGCGACAAAGGCAGACGTGCAGCCAGTGCTGATCTACGTCGGGGCGATTATCAACTATCGCGGTGACAAACAACTCTGGGTCATGCACGAGAACAAATTCCTGTCTTGGATGGAAACGCAGCGAAAGAAGCTCGATCCCGCCCAGGTGTCGCAGGCCTGTACCGCGTTGGATGGATACATCCAAGGCCAAGCCCGGGCGAAGTTGGCACAACAGTAATCCGTGAGCGGTATCCAGCAAACACTGACCATTGTCAGGCATCATAATTGCTCCAGGCACCCGGGGTTGGCCCTGACAGGGCCCGTGGCTACGGGGGCGGCGGGGTGATATACTCGCGGGAGAAGGAATATTTCCCGAGTGCTTAGACTCAGTGACAATCCTCCGATGGTTCATCCGGCCGAGGCGCTGGTGGCGGCGATGCCGGGGCGATGGCGCGTGGGGCATACCAAGGCCCGCTTCGAGAAAGCCTTTGCCTGGGACCTGCTCCGCCGCGACATCGCATACTTTCTGCCGCTGCTGACGCGCGTGCGGGTCAGCGGCGGAAAGAAGCGCCGCGTGCTCATGCCGGTCTTCCCCTCGTACGTCTTCTTCTGCGGCGGCGATGACGCCCGACTGGCCGCCCTGACGACCAACCGACTCTGCCAGGTGATCGAGGTCGCTGACCAGCGGCAGATCGTCGCCGAGCTGGCGGCTGTCCAGCAGGCCCTGGCCGGGGAGGCGGAACTCGATCCGTATCCGTTTGCGGCCGCCGGACGCCGCTGTCGCGTGACGGCCGGTCCGTTCCAGGGTCTTGAAGGCATTGTGGCCTCGCGGGCCAACGTGACGCGGCTGGTGCTGCAAGTGAGCATTCTCGGTCAGGGCGCGGCGATGGAGATCGACGCCGACCTGCTTGAGCCGGTGGACTGAATCGAAGGTAGACCATGATCATCATCGAACCGCACATTCACATGTACTCGCGCACCACCGACGATTACCAGGCGATGCACGCCTCGGGCATTCGCGCATGCGTGGAGCCTTCGTTCTGGCTGGGCGCCAACCGCCGTTACGCGGGCACGTTCCTCGATTACTTCCAGCTCATCCTGGACTTCGAGACCGTGCGGGCGCGGCGGTTCGGGATCGACCACTTCGCGGCGATCTCCGTCAACCCGAAAGAGGCCGAAGACACCGGCCTCGTGCGCGAGGTGCTGGCCGGGATGGACCCGTACCTCGATCACGCGCGCTGCGTGGCCATCGGCGAGATCGGCTTCAACAACATCACGCCCAACGAGGAGGCGGCGTTTGTGGCGCAGCTCGAGATCGCCATGAAGCGCTCGCTGCCGGTGATCGTGCATACGCCGCACGTGGACAAGCTTCGCGGGACGCGCCGCATCGCCGAGATCATCAAAAGCTGCGGCGTTGACCAGGCCCGCGTGATCATCGACCACAACACCGAGGAGACCATGCCCGTCTCGACCGCCACCGACTGCTGGTGCGGCATGACGGTCTACCCGTACTCCAAGCTCACCCCGCAGCGCGTCTCGGCGATGATCCGCCAGTACGGTTCCGATCGCGTGATCGTCAACGGGTCGGCCGACTGGGGCGTCAGCGACCCGCTGAGCCTGGTCAAGGTGGTGAGCTTCATGCAGACCGACGGCCACGACGCGGCGGCGATCGAACGCCTGGTCTTCGCCAACGCGATGGCGTTCTACTCCCACAGCCCGAACTGGAAACCGGATTTTTCAATCCCCCCGGTAGACCCCTCCGTGTTCCAGCGATAGGATTCGATTGTTAGCGACGGAGCTTGCTCCGCGCGTTTCACGGTGCCATGGCGGCTGCGAAACGGCTGCCATAGCACCCAGACGCTCCTCATGAATGATACGTTGCAACAATCCCGCCTGAAGTCCTGGCTGCAGTTGGTTCGCCTTCCGAACCTGCTGACGGTTCCGGGCGATCCCTTGGTGGGGTTTCTGCTGGCCAGCGCGGGCGGGGCAGCCCCGCGGGCGGCATCGGGCTGGGCGGGGCTCTTTCAGGGCGTCCTGATCGATCAGCCCTGGGCTCGCGCGGCGTTGATGGTGGCCGCGGCGCTGCTGTTCTACATGCGCGGGCTGATTACCAATGATCTGGCCGACTTTGCCGAGGACAAGCGCGACCGCCCCGATCGCCCGCTGCCCAGCGGGGCTGTCAACGTCCGCTCGGCCGCCCTGGCCGCCAGCGCCCTGGGCCTGGGCGGGATGGTCCTGGCCACGCTTTGCGGCGCCGCCGGATGCGCCATAGGCATCCTGCTGGTGCTGTCGATGGCCTCGTACAACACGTTCGTCAAGCGCCACCCGGTGGCCGGTCCGCTGAACATGGGTCTGTGCCGTTCGCTGAGCCTGCTGCTGGGCGCGGCCGCCGCCGGGTGGGGCATCGGCATGCTGCCGGTGGTGACAGCCGCGGCGGTGCTGGGACTGTACATTGCCACGACGACGGCCATCGCCGCCGGCGAGACGACGCAGCGCGACCTGGGCCACAAGCGCTGGGGTCCGCCGGTGGTGCTGCTGCTGGGCTTTCCGGCGTTGGCGCACTCGACGACGTGGATGTCGACGAGTCTTCAGTTCGCCGCCATGGGCGTGACGGCCATCGCCGCCTTCTACGCCGTCTGGTGGTCGCTGTTGCTGGCGGGCAAGCCCCACCCGGTGATCGTGCAGATGATCGTCGGCAAGCTCATCGCCGGGCTGATGCTCATCCAGGCAGGCATGGCCGTGATGGCCATTACTGACAAAACCTCCTACGCCCCCTGGATCCTCATCGGCGTGCTGCTCGTCGGGCGACTCCTGTCCCCTGCTCTGCGCCGGCGGTTCTACTCCAGTTAAGCATCCCGCCGCTTGCGGCTTAGCAGTCTTCCGCTTTCTTTTCTTCTCTGCGCCCTTGGCGATTTCTGCGGTGAGATGGATAATAGAGAGTTATGTCCGACAAGCTCTTGGTCATCCAGGTTGCCGCTTTGTCTGAAGATGTGGCTCGGCAGTTGCCTGCCCTGCCGCTGACGTGGGCGGCGATGGACTCGGTCCTGCCGGCGGTGACGTGTACGGCCCAGGCGACGTTCCGCACTGCCTCGCTGCCGGCGCAGCACGGAATGATCGCCAACGGGATCTTCCACCGCACGCTACGCCGGGCGATGTTCTGGGAGCAATCCAGCGCCCTGGTCAGCGGGCGGCGCATCTGGGAAAACTTCAGCCTCGCCGGCAAACGCACGGCGATGCTCTTCTGGCAGCAGAGCCTGGGCGAGTGTATCGACGTGGTCCTCTCGCCTGCGCCGATTCACAAACATCACGGGCGCATGATCCAGGATTGCTACAGCCAGCCGCCGTCGCTCTATGGACGCCTGAAGGACAAGCTCGGTCCGTTCAAGCTGCAGGACTACTGGGGCCCGGCGGCCTCGGCCCGCGCGGGCGACTGGATCGCCGCGGCCACCATCGAGGTGCTGCAAGGCGCCGTCGGGGCGATCGATTTGTGCATGACCTACCTGCCGACGCTGGACTACGACCTGCAGCGCTGGGGACCCTCGCACGAACGAAGCGCCAAAGCCGTCGAACTGCTGGGCGTGCAACTGAGGCAACTGCTCGCCGCAGCACAGAGACTGGGCTACCGGGTGCTGGTCTTCGGCGACTACGCCATCGCCGAAGTCACCGTCGCCGCTGTGCATCCCAACGCCGCCCTGCTGGCGGCGGGCCTGATGGCCGCCCGCAACGTGCGCGGAATGCTCTACCCGGATCTGCACACCAGCCGCGCCTTCGCCGTGGTCGACCACGAAGTCGCCCACGTGTACGTGCGGTTCCCCGACGACATTACGGCCGCCGCCGAGACGCTGGGGAAACTTCCCGGCGTGGCGGCGGTTCTACAAGGACCGCAGTTGGAGGCCGCGGGGCTCAATCATCCCAACAGCGGCGAGCTGGTGCTGCTGGCGCAGGAAGGCGCCTGGTTCGCCTACCCCTGGTGGACGCACCCTCGCGAGGCGCCCGACTACGCCACGCATGTGGATATTCACAACAAGCCCGGATTCGACCCCTGCGAGTTGTTCCTGTCGCTGTGGCCGCCGGGCGTGAGCACTGACGCGCGGAAGGTTCGCGGCACGCACGGGCTGATCGGTCCGGGGCGCAGAGTCGCCTGGGCAAGCACCGCCGAGCTCGGCAAGCCCTCGAACCTGGTCGAACTGTCGCAGGCGGTTGAACGGTACCTGAAGTAGCATGGGCGTCTCGTCCATGCTCCCCGGATGCACGGACGAGACGCTGCACATTCTTTGCGAAGGATCGCACCGAGTTTGTGCAGTACCGGCGTCGCAGTGGCGATGTGCGGGGCTGGAATATGCTATCTTTGAGGTTGGCCCGCCGGTTGCATCGAAAGAGCTATGACTGAACAACATCAAAATGCCGCGTCATCCGCCGCCGGCCCCCAAGGGCACGTGTTCCACCAGCGCTTCAGCGTGTCGTTTGACTACCCCGTGTACTTCACGCGCGGGATTTTTGTGCCGGAAAACGCCCTGCTGATCGACGTGCTCGAACGCCTGGGAGAAAAGCGCCTGCACCGCGCAGCCGTCTTCATCGACGCGGGCCTGGCTGCGGCCCAGCCGCAATTGACTGCCGGCGTCGTGGAGTACTTCCACGCCCACTGCGGCAGGGCGGAACTGGCGTTGCCGCCGCAGCTTGTCAGCGGCGGCGAAGGCGCCAAGCAGAGCTGGGACCTGGTGCGGTCGGTGATGTCCGTCCTGGGCAACGCCCACCTCGATCGCCAGAGCTTCGTGATCGCTATCGGCGGCGGGGCGGTGCTGGACATGGTGGGCTTCGCCGCCTCGCTGGTGCATCGCGGCCTGCGCCTCGTGCGCCTGCCCAGCACGACGCTGGCCCAGAACGACGCGGGCGTGGGCGTCAAGACCGGCATGAACGAGCACGGGGCCAAGAACTTCGTCGGCACGTTTGCCCCGCCCTTTGCCGTGATCAACGACTTCGGCCTGCTGGCCACGCTGACCGACCGCGACTGGAGGGCGGGCCTGGCCGAGGCGTTCAAGGTCGCCCTCATCAAGGATCGCTCGCTGCTGAAACTACTGGTCGCCAAGGCCGCCGCCCTGGCCGACCGCGACGCTGCGGCCATGGAAGACGTCATCCGCCGGACCGCCATTCTGCACCTGGAGCACATCCGCGACGGCGGCGACGCGTTCGAGACCGGCTCGGCGCGCCCGCTGGATTTCGGCCACTGGGCCGCCCATAAGATCGAGACGATGACCGGCTACGCCGTCGGGCACGGACAAGCGGTGGCCATCGGCATCGCCATCGACATGCACTGTGCGATGTCGCGGGGGCTGATCACGCAAGGCGAGTTCGACAGCGTGATGGCGGCTATGATTGCCTGCGGCTTGCCGGTCTGGGACCCCTGCCTGGCCCGCCGCAGCGACGCGGGCGAGTTGGAGATTCTCGAAGGCCTGCGCCAGTTCCAGGAGCACCTGGGCGGCGCGCTGACGATCACGCTGCCAGACGGCCTGGGCCGCAAGTGCCAGGTGCATCACATGGACGCCGCACAGATCGAAAACGCTCTGGCGTGGCTTTCGCGGCGCACCAAAGAGATCACAAATGAGTCAAAGAAGATTTAGCCAACACAAGAAATGCTTATCCGCTCAAAACCTCCGCTGCATCTGACTTACTGCCTCAACGTTCATCCTGGTGAGACGTGGGCGGAGAATTTGACGTCTATCGCCACCAGCGCCATCGCCGTGCGCGACCGCCTGGGTTGGACGGAGCCTTTCGGACTGGGGTTGCGGCTCAGCGCGCGGGCGGCGGGGGAGTTGCTTGAGGGAGATCGCCTTGGCGAGTTCCGCCGTTTTCTGGGCGACAACGGCCTTTATGTGTTCACCATCAACGGCTTTCCATACGGGCAGTTTCACAAGACCGCCGTCAAGCAGGACGTCTACCGCCCGGACTGGCGGCAGGAGTCGCGCCTGACGTACACGCTGCAACTGGCTGACATCCTGGCGGGCTTGCTGGGCGAGGGCGTGACCGGCAGCATTTCCACGGTGCCCGGATCGTACAAGAGCTGGATCTCCGGCGCGTCGCAGGTGCAGACGATGGTCGCGAACCTTGCGGCCGCCGCGATGCACCTGGACGAACTTCGCGCCCGCACGGGGCGCGAGATCTGCCTGGCGCTGGAGCCCGAGCCGGATTGTTATATCGAGACCACCGACGAGGCCATCGCCTTCTTTGCCGGGCCGATGAAGGAAACCGGCGCCGCCTGGCTCGAAGCCGGCGGGCGCGACGAACGCTCCGCCGCCGAGATCCTCGCCCGCCACGTCGGGCTATGCTTCGACACCTCGCACATGGCCGTCGAGTTCGAGGATATCGGTCAGAGCCTCGATGCCCTGACGGCCGCCGGCGTTCGCGTGGCGAAGATCCACCTCAGTTCCGCCCTGTCGGCAGGGCCGGGCGTGGACGCCCCGGCGGCGCTGGCGGCATTCGACGAGCGAGTCTATCTCCACCAGGTCAAGGTCCGCGCCGCCTCGGGCGCCGTCTTGTCCTACAACGATCTGCCCGACGCCCTGGACAGCGCTGACCCGTCCGCCCAGTGGCGCGTGCATTTCCACGTGCCCCTGTTCTTCAGCGGGCGAGGCGACCTTGAGCCGACCACCGCCCAGCTCATCGAGGCCCTGCCCCGCCGCATCGCCGCCGGGACCACCGAGCATCTGGAGATCGAGACCTATACCTTCGGCGTCCTGCCGCCCGACCTGGCCGCCCCCGACCTGCCCGCCGCCCTGGCGCGCGAATACGAGTGGGTTTTCAACCACCTCCTCCCCCGGCCATAACTAATTGAACCGCGTGACGGCGGCGCTGGCGGGGGCATTGGGTTTTCCGTTGCCGTTGCCCAGGGACAGTTGCTTGGGGGCGGTGCGGTAGAATTGCTTTTTGCCGTTGCCGTTTTCTTTGCGGGGCTTGGGGGTCAGGACGAGATAGCTCTGGTCGCCCAGCAGTTCAACCAGCGCGTCGACAAGTTTTCGCGATGGGGCGACGGCGTAGTCTTTGCCCAGGCGCATCTTGGCGACAACGCCGCTGTGCTCGACGGGGTGCAGTTCCAGGTAGACCGACCCGCCGCCGCGATGGGCGCTAAGCAGCGCCTTGAGGCGAGGCAGGATCGGCCCTGAAGCCGGCGCCGGCTGCGCCGCTTGCGGCGCGGCGTCCGTCAGTTCCGGTGCGGCGCCCGGCGGGAGGCGCAGGGTGATCGACCCGGTCAGCTCTTCCAGCGCCTTGTCGATAGGGATGACGTTGTCGACGATGATGTTCGGACGTTCGCGGCGGCGGTCGACCGTCCCGACGATGAAGACCATGCGTTCGACTTCCAGTTCGTCCTTGAACTTCTCGTACGATTCCGAGAAGACCACCGCGTCGGCTTTGCCGGTCAGGTCCTCGATCGTCAGCATCGCCATCTTCTTGCCCGCCGAGCGCCCGGTCTTGGTGACGGTCGCCCGCACGGAGGCGATCATGCACCCGATGGTGACCTGCGCCCCCGCCGCCAGGGCGTCAAGATTCGAGAGCTTCGTATCCTTGGGATAGCTCAAGGCCTCGAGCTCGCGGGCGTAGTGGATCAGCGGATGGCTGGTGACGTAGAAGCCGAGCGTCTCCTTCTCGGCCGCCAGGAGCTGTGCCTCTGACCAGGGTTCGACGTTGGGGAATTTGGCCGGCGCGTCGGCGTCGGCGGCCAAGCCCATCCCGCCCAGCAGGCTCATCTGCCCGCTCTTTCGGTCGGCGGCGGCTTCCTGCCCCATGGCGATGGCCTGTTCGACGACGGCGATCATGGCCGCCCGGCTGGCGCCGTGGGCGTCGAAGGCGCCGCACTTGATCAGCGCCTCGATGACGGAGCGGTTGACGGCATGCAGGTCGGTCTCGCGGCAGAAGTGGAACAGATCGCGGAAGGTCTTGGCGCGGCAGCGGGCTTCGAGGATCGAATGCACGGCCTTTTCGCCGACGCCCTTGACGGCAGCGAGGCCGAAGCGCACGCGGTCGCCGTCGACGGTAAAGTCGCTGGCGCAGGTGTTGATGTCGGGCGGGGCGACGCTGATGCCCATGCGCTGCGCCTCGGTCATGTACTGCACGACCTTGTCGGTGTCGCCGCACTCGAAGGTCAGCAGCGCGGCCATGAACTCGCGCGGGTGGTAGACCTTGAAGTACGCCGTCTGGTACGCCACGATCGCGTAGCGCGTCGAGTGGGCCTTGTTGAAACCGTACCCGGCGAACTTGAGAATCAGCTCGAAGAGTTCCTGCGCCTCAGACTCGCTGATGCCGTTTTCCTTCGCGCCGGTCAAAAAGTTTGGCCGCTCCTCCTCGATGACCTTGGCCTTTTTCTTGCTGATAGCCTTGATGAGCGTCAGGGCGCGGTTGAGCGGCAGCTTGCCCAGGCGGTTGAGCACCTGCATGACCTGCTCCTGGTAGCACATGATGCCGTACGTTTCGGCCAGCATCTCGTCGACCAGCGGGTGCACGCTGGGCACTTGCTCGCGCCCGAGCTTGCGGTGGCAGTAGCTGGGGATCAGCTCCATCGGCCCGGGACGGTACATGGCGTTGGCGGCGATGAGGTCCTCGATGCGAGACGGCTGCATCTGCATCAGGACGCCCTTCATGCCGTCGGATTCAAACTGGAACACGCCGTCGGTTCGCCCTGCGCGGAAGAGCTCGTAGACTTTATCGTCGTCGAGGGGCAGGGCTTCGGGGTCGTGATCGACGCCGGTGCTCGCCGCCACCAGCTCGCGGGCGCGCTGGATCACCGTCAGCGTGCGCAGGCCCAGGAAGTCCATCTTCATCAGGCCGATCTTGTCGCAGGTGGGCCCGTCCCACTGCGTGATGGCGTCTTCGGAGCTGGACTGGCGGTACAGCGGCACGAGCGTCTCGAGGGGCTGCTGGGCGACGACCACGCCCGCGGCATGCACGCCGGCGTGGCGGGCGAGGCCTTCGAGCCGCTTGCCGTGCTCGATCATGTCGTGGATGCGGCTGTCGGTGTCGTAGAGCTTCTTGAGGTCCGGCTCGCTCTCGAGGGCGCTGTCGAGCGTGACGTGCAGCGCGTCGGGCACCTTCTTGGTGATGACGTCCACCTCGGCCACGCTCATGCCCATCACGCGCCCGACGTCCTTGAGGACCGCGCGGGCCTTGAGCGTCCCGTAGGTGATGATCTGCGCGACGTGGCCGTACTTCTCGCGCACGTATTGAATGATCCGCCCGCGCCCTTCCTGGCAGATGTCGATGTCGATATCGGGCGCCTCTTTGCGCTGCGGGTCGGTGAACCGCTCGAACAGCAGGCCGTAGCGGATCGGGTCGACGTCGGCCACCCCCAGCGAATACCCCAGCAAGGTCGCCACGCCGCTGCCGCGAGGGGCGGCGGGAATGCGGTTGGAACGGGCGAACTGCACGAAGTCGTTGACGATCAGGAAATACGAACTGTACCCCTTGTCGGCGATGACCTGCAGCTCCCACTTGAGCCGCTGGACATAGTTGGCGGGAATGTCCCTGCCGGCGAAGCGCCCGGCCAGGCCTTTCCACGCCAGGTCCGCCAGGTAGGCGTCGGGCGTGACGCCCGCGGGCGTGGGGAACGCCGGCAGGTGCGGGTCGTGGTGCAGCTCGACGTTGCACATCTCGGCGATGGCCAGCGTCGCGTCGGCGGCCTCGGGCCAGTTCGCCAGCGCCTGGCGCATCTCGGCGGGGCTCTTGAGATACATCTCGGGCGTGTAGACGACGGTGGTGTCTTCGCCCAGGAGCTTGCCCGTCGAGACGCAGCAGAGCACCTCGTGCGAGGGCTTGTCGCCGCGCGTCAGGAAGTGTACGTCGTTGGTGCCGACCGTGCGCACGCCCAGGTCGGCCGCCAGGGCCGCCAGCATCGGGTTGACGCGATCCTGCTCGGCCAGGCCCTGCTTCTGCAGTTCGATGAAGAACCGCTCGGGCCCGAAGATGTCGCGGTACTCGCCGGCGATCGCCCGGGCCTTGTCGGTGTTGCCGTCCATCAGCGCCGAGGGCACCTCGCCGCCCAGGCAGGCCGTGGTGCAGATGAGCCCGTCGTTGAATTCCGCCAGCAGCTCGCGGTCGATGCGCGGCTTGTAGTAGAAGCCTTCCATGTACGCGCGGCTGGAGAGCTTGATGAGGTTCTTCCAGCCGCCCTCGTTCATGGCCAGCAGGATCATGTGGTAGGCGGCGTTCTTCTGGTTGCGCATCGACTTGTCGCTGCGCGTGGTGGGCGAGATGTACGCTTCCATGCCCAGGATGGGCTTGATGCCCGCCTGGCGGGCGTGGTTGTAGAACTCGATAGCCCCAAACAGGTTGCCGTGGTCCGTGATCGCCAGGGCGCCCATGCCCGTTTCTTTGGCGCGGCGCAGCAGATCGTCAATGCGATTGGCCCCGTCGAGCAGGGAGTAATGCGTGTGCGTGTGAAGGTGTACGAATCCGTCCATGGCGTTGACTTCCGTGCCGCCCACTATAGCACCCCCGCCCGATCGGTTCAAAGAGATAGGACAAAACCTCGACCCGCCAAGGGTCCAGGCGATACCGATCACCGATTACTGATTACCAATTACGGTTTCTCAGATCCCTTCCTTGCTCAGTCGGATGATCTCGGCGGTGGAGCAGTCACGCTTTACGGTGTAACCGGGCAGCGGTTTGATGTGCTCGTGGACGGCGTCGATCAGGTCCACCGGGAAGGGGAAGAACGCGTCTTCGACTTCGTCGGCGGGGGTGATCCAGTTCCGGGCGCCGACGACGGCTGGCGGGGCGTCGAGGTCGTCGAAGGCCACTTGGGTGATCTTGCTGGCCATCGTGTGCAGGAAGCTGCCGCGCTCGCAGGCGTCCGACGCCAGCAGGATCTTGTGCGTCTTTTTGACCGACGCCAGGACCGGCTCGTAGTTGAAGGGCACGATGCTGCGCGCGTCGATCACCTCGCAGCTCATGCCGTACTGGGCTTCGAGCTGCTTGGCGGCCTCGAGGGCTCGGTAGAGCGTCGCGCCGATGGTGAGGATCGTCAGGTCCTTGCCCTGCTTGCGGACGGCTGGCTCGCCGAAGGGCACCTCGTAGCGGCCGGCGGGCACGCCGCCGGGGACGAACTCCTCAGCGTTGCCGTAGAGGCGCTGGCTCTCGAAGAAGATCACCGGGTCGGTCCCGGTCAGGGCAGTATACATCATGCCCTTGGCGTCATAAGGCGTGGCTGGGAAGACGACCTTGAGCCCGGGGATGTGGGCGACCATGCTCGTCCAGTCCTGGCTGTGCTGGGCGCCATACTTGCTGCCCACCGACACGCGAAGCACCAGCGGCATGCGGAGCAGCCCGCCGGACATCGACTGCCACTTGGACATCTGGTTGAAGATCTCGTCGCCGGCGCGGCCCATGAAGTCGCAGTACATCAGCTCGACGATCACGCGCCCGCCTTCGAGGCAGTAGCCCACGGCTGAGCCTACGATCGCGCCTTCGCTGATGGGCGTGTTGAACAGGCGGTGGTAGGGCAGGGCTTCGGTCAGGCCGCGGTAGACGGCGAAGGCCCCGCCCCAATCGCGGTTTTCCTCGCCATAGGCCACCAGCGTCGGGTCGGTGTAGAACTGGTCGAGGACGGCCTCGAAGATCGCGTCGCGCAGGCCGACGCAGCGGGTGTCTTTAAGGCGAGCGCCCTTTTCATCGAACGCCGAGCGCGAGCGCCCCGCCAGCGACTGCACGCGCGGGTTGGCGTCCTTGGGCATGAGCACTTCGACCTGGCGGGTCGTGTCCATCGACTCGACCTTCTGGTTGGAGTACATCGTCGCTTCCAGCAGCGAGCCCTTGGCCTTGAGGTCGGCCCGGGGCGAGATCTTCAGGTCGATGGCCTTGGTGTAGGCGCGGAAGATCGTGTCCTCGGCTGCCGCGGCCAGGGCGTCGACATCGCCCTGCGAGCACACGCCGGCGGCGACGAGGTCGGCGGCGAAGTGCGAGAGCGGGTCCACCGCCTGCCAGGCTTCGACCTCGGCCTTCTCGCGGTAGCTCGACTGGTCGGAGGGGGAGTGACCGCTGTAGCGGTAGGTAATGACATCCAGCAGGACGGGCCCGCGGCCCTGGGCGAGGATTTCTTTCTTGCGTGCGATGGCGTCGGCCACGGCGAGCGGATTGTATCCGTCGACTCGTTCGGCGTGCATCTGCTCGGGGTTGAGCCCCGCGCCCAGGCGGGCGAGGATGCCGAAGCCCATCGTCTCGCCGACGGGCTGGCCGCCCATGCCGTAGAAGTTGTTGACGAAGTTCATGATCAGCGGCAGCCCGCCCTTGTGGTCGCCGTCCCAGAGCGTGCGGTACTGGTCCATGTTGGCCAGGCACAGCCCTTCCCAGACCGGCCCGCAGCCCAGCGACGCGTCGCCGATGTTGGCGATCACGATGCCGCGCTTGTGGTTGATCCGCTTGAACATCGCCGCCCCGACTGCGATATCGCCCGATCCGCCGACGATGGCGTTGTTCGGGAACACACCAAAGGGCGGGAAGAACGCGTGCATCGAGCCGCCCATGCCCTTGTTGAAGCCCGCCTCGCGGCCGAAGATTTCGGCCAGGGCGCCGTAGATCAGGAAGTCGACAGCCAGGTCCTTGACCGAGCCGGTGGCGCCTTGCTCGACGATCTTGAGGCACTGCCCGCCGAAGTAGTTTCGCATGATGTCCAGCAGCGTCGCGTCGTCGGTCTTGCGGATAGCCGACAGGCCCTTGGCGAGGATCTCGCCGTGGCTGCGGTGGCTGCCGTAGATATGGTCATCGAGGTCCAGGTGCATCGCCTGCCCGACGGCCTCGGATTCCTGCCCGATCGACAGGTGGGCCGGGCCCTTGTGGTCGTAGGCGACGCCCTTGAAGTTGCCGCGGAGCTTGACCTCATTGAGCATGTTCTCGAAGGTGCGCAGCAGGAGCATGTCGCGCTGGACGGCGATCAGGTCGGCCTTGCTGTAGCGGGCCAGCTCCTGGGCGATGGTCTTGTTGTAGGCGTTGACGGGGATCGAGGTAAAGTCGATCCGTCCGCTCTTGCGAACCTCTTGCGGCACGATCATCAGATTCTTGGGCATCGGTTTACTCCTGGAGCCTCGCCGGGCGCTACGGCTGCGAGGCGGTTTCGGGGCAGGTAATCTCTATGTTTCGCGACGCGAGGAACTCGCGCCAGGGTTGGTCGGGCATTGTTTCGGTGACGACGCGGCTGACGGCGTCCCAGTCGACGATCTTGTACAGCGAAGGCGCGGCGAACTTGCTCGAGTCGGCCAGCAGGATCGTCTGCCGCGCGTTGCGCACGGCCAGGCGGTACAGGGCGGCCGAGTCGATGTCGCCGGCAGTGAGACCGAAGTCCATCCCCAACCCGTCGGCGCCGATCATCGCCACGTATCCGCGAAGCTGCTCGAGAGCGGCGGTGGCCATTGGCCCGATGGTGTCCATGCGGGCCGGGCGGTACTGCCCGCCCAGCAAGATCACGCTGATAGCCGGCGAGTCAAGCACCTCGGCCAGGCGCACCGAGTTGAGGATGATGGACAGCCCGCGTTTGCCCCGCAGAAACGCTGCCGTGGCGAAGCACGTCGTGCCGCTGTCGAGAAAGAGCTGGTCGCCGTCGGGGATCAGCCCCGCGGCCAGGCTGCCGATGACCTGCTTGGCGTAGGTGTTGCGGGCGGCCTTGGAGCGGAACGAGAAGTCCATCTTGCGGGCCAGGCTGGCCCCGCCGTAGGTCAGGGAAAGATCGCCCGAGTCGGCCAATGCACGCAAATCCCGCCGGACAGTGGCCGACGAAACGGCCAGCGCGTCGGTCAGATCCTTCACGCTAACATGCCCTTTCTCATAGGCTTGAGAGAGTATGCTGTCGCGTCTTTGTTGGGATGATGCGTTCATCTTTTAAGGACTGCGCGGCTCTTGTCGCAGTCTATGGCTCAAGTTAATCATAATTATGCACACAGATCAACATAAAAGTGCAAACTTTTTGCTTGATGTTGAACATTTCATCCAGTATCCTTTTATGGAGTGCGGCAGCCTTAGCTGCCGCGTTGGAAGTTTTTCGCAAGCCGGAAGAATCCAAAGCGGCAGCTATGGCTGCCGCACTCCAAGAGGCCGTGCCCTGTATACTGAGGTGCATAGATGCTGACATTGCGGATACCGCAGCGTTCCAAGACCGTTGAGGAAGTAACCGTGGGCCGATGGTCCAAGGCCGAGGGCGGCAAGCTCAAGAAGGGCGAAACGATCGTCGAGATCGAGGCCCCCGACGCGATCTATCAGATCGCCGCCGCCGCCGACTGCCGGTTGCTCAAGGTGCTGGCCGGCGAAGGCACGGTCGTGGCCGTTGGCGAGCCGGTGGCCCTGCTGGGCCAGCCTGGCGAGGACACCGCCAAAGCGCTGGCCGAGATCGCCGCCCAAGCCGCCGCGGCTGCCCCCGCCAAGACGGTCAAGCTCGCCGTGGCGGCAGCCCGTGTGGATACATCCCCGCCGGCGCCGGCGGGTGCCACGCACAACTCCGTTGTGCGTGTCCCTGAATCCGCGGCGACCGCTGCCCCTCATGGCGACCCGCAGACAACGCGTGTCGCCATGCCACCCGTATCGGCCGGTTCGCCTGTCGTGCCCGTGCTCATGCCCCAGGCCGGGCAGAGCATGGAAGAGGGAACCATCGTCGCCTGGCGCGTCAAGGAAGGCGACCAGATCAAAGCCGGCGACATTATCTTCGATGTCGAGACCGACAAGGCCACCATCGAAGTTGAAGCCGTCGACGCCGGGCGCGTCGCCCGAATCGTCGTGCCCGAGGGGCAGACCGTCGAAGTGAAAGTGCCCGTGGCGTATCTGGCGGACAGTGCGGGCGCTGTCGATGCGTTCCTGCGCGGCGAGGCTGCCCCCGCGGCGGGTGTCCCCGAAGCTCCGACCGCCGCACCCCATGGCGACCCGCAAACAACGCGTGTCGCCATGCCACCCAGTGAACTGCCGGCCGGCGTGACACCCATCCTCATGCCCCAGGCCGGGCAGAGCATGGAAGAAGGCACCATCGTCGCCTGGCGCGTGAAAGAAGGCGACCGCGTCAAGGTTGGCGATATCATCTTCGATGTCGAGACCGACAAGGCCACCATCGAAGTCGAAGCCGTTGACGCCGGGCGCGTCGCCCGCATCGTCGCCCAGGAAGGCGAAACGCTCGAAGTGAAAGTGCCCGTGGCGTACATGGCCGAGGACGACGCGGCGGTCGATGCATTTCTGCGCAGCGGCGCCGCCCAAGGCGCCACACTCGCCGCGCAGGGTGCCACGCTCAACTCCGTTGAGCGTGTCCCCGAAGCAGCGCCGGGGACTGCCCAGGGCCTCAGGGACACGCACACCGGAGGTGTGCGTGGCACCCTCTCAGGTGACGGTCGGGTCAAGGCCTCGCCCGCGGCGCGCAAAGCCGCCGCCGAGCGAGGAATCGATCTGTCCGCCGTGCCTGCCGGCAGTGGACCGGGTGGGCGAATCCTTTCGACCGATGTGGCCATCGCCCCGACTGGCGCGGCTGCGCCCGCTGCGGGCAAAGTCCCGGCCAAGCCTGCCTTGGGCGAGCCCAAACGTACGAAGATGTCCGGCATGCGAAAGGCCATCGCGAAAAATCTACAGGCCTCCAAGCAGACCATCCCGCATTTCTACATCAAGCAGACGGTGCGGGCCGACGCCCTGCTGGCCAAGTACAAACAGCTCAAAGCCGCCGGCGAGTTCAAGTGTACGATCAATGACTTTGTAGTCGCGGCCGTGGCCAAGGCTGTCGCCGAGAAGCCCAGCTTCCGCAGCCAGGTTGACGGGACCGATCTGCTGGAATATCCCAACGCCAACGTCGGCATGGCCGTGGGCGTCGAGGGCGGGCTGGTGGTGCCGGTCATCGCTTCGGCAGACAAGCTGAGCTTCCGCGACCTGGCTGCCCAGACGCGGCGCATCGTCGAGCAGGCCCGCAGCGGCAAGATCGAGAACATGGGCCAAGGCGCCATCACCATCACCAACCTGGGCATGTTCGGCATCACGGAGTTCTCCGCGATCATCAACCCGCCCGAGGCCGCCATCCTGGCCGTCGGGGCGGCGCACGAAGAAGCGGTCGTCGAGAACGGCCAGGTCAAGGCCGCCCATGTGATGACGATGATCCTCAGTGTGGACCATCGCGTGATCGACGGCGTGATGGCGGCGGAGTTTGTAAACAGGCTTAGGGAACTGCTGCAAGACCCCGAAGGCTTGTTAAATCCTAAACTCTAATTTCTAAATTCTAAATAAGACCAAATGACCAAAAATCAAAATACAAAAAGGGATTGGGAGCTGTAGCTGGAGCGATCGCTATGTCAGAAATCCAGCCCAGAAGACAATACGATCTGGAGGCAAGGACGCTTGCCTTTGCCAGAGGCGTGCGGCAATTTGTTGCCCGATTGTGCAAAACGCAGGCGAACATTGAGGATGGCGGCCAACTCATCCGCTCCTCGGGCTCAGTCGGGGCTAACTATATTGAAGCAAACGAGGCTTTGAGCAAGAAAGACTTTGCGATGAGAGCCAAGATTTGTCGCAAGGAGGCAAAGGAGAGCCGGTACTGGCTGGACATAATCGATACAGGCAAAGACGGTGCGTTGGAGACCGACCGGAAACGATGGCGGCAAGAAGCCGATGAACTCACCAAAATCTTTGGCGCCATCGTCGAGAAGACTAAGCCATCGTAAGGCCGCTGCGGGCGAATTTTGAGCTTTTGAATTTGTCGTTTGGGTTTTATTTAGGATTTAGAGTTTAGGATTTAGGATTTGAGGTTCCACAATGGCAAACAAGTATGACGTAGTCGTGATCGGTTCCGGTCCCGGCGGGTATGTTGCGGCACTCAAGGCCGGCGCGATGGGCGCTTCCACCGCAATTATTGAAGAGGCGCCGAATCTTGGCGGGACATGCCTGAACTTCGGGTGCATTCCGTCCAAGGCGCTGCTGGCGTCGGCTGAGCTGCTGCATCACATTGAGCACGCCGGCGAGTTAGGCGTGAACGTTTCGGGGCCGATCAGCTTCGACTGGTCGAAGATCCAGGCACGCAAGGACAAGATCCTCAAGGGCCTGCGCGGCGGCATCGAAACGCTCTTCGCCTCGCGCGGGGTCCAGATCGTCAAGGGCCACGGCTCGCTGGCCGGTAAAGGACAAGTGCTGGTTACCGACGGCGGCAGCAAGACCACGCTGGCGGCGGGCAACGTGATTCTGGCTGTCGGATCAGCGCCACGGCGGATCCCGGGTTGGCCGACGGATCCCGAGCTGGTCTGCACCAGCGACGAGGCCCTGCACTGGACGACGTTGCCCAAGCGGCTGCTGATCGTCGGTGGCGGCGTCATCGGCTGCGAGTTCGCCTGCATGATGCGCGAGTACGGCGTGGCCGTGACGGTCGTCGAGATGATGCCTAACCTGCTGCCGGAGATGGACGCGCAGCTCGGCCGGGCGATCGAAAAGATCTTCACCCGCCGCGGCATCGCGTGCATCACGGGCGTCAAGGTCGAGAACCTAACGGGCACCGCGGGCAATCTTACCGCGACGATCACCGGCGGCCTGAGCGTGCAGGTGGACAAGGTGCTGGTCGCGACGGGTCGGCGGCCCAAGACCGAGAACCTCGGCCTCGAGAGCGTGGGCATCGAGACCGACCGCGGATTCATCCGCGTGGACGACCGCATGGCCACGTCGGCCAAGGGCGTGTACTGCATCGGCGACGCCAACGGGCGTTGCCTGCTGGCGCACGCGGCCAGCGCGCACGGCGTGGTGGCGGTTGAAAATGCGCTGGGACACAAGAGTACGATCACGCCGGCGATTCCCTGGGCGGTGTACACGTTCCCGGAGATTGCGGGCGTGGGGATGACAGCCAGGCAGGCGCGGCGCGACGGCGTGCCGGTCTCGGTCGGGCTGTTCCCGCTCAACGTGCTGGGCAAGGCCCAGGCCGTCAACGACACCGAGGGCTTTGTCAAAGTCATCCGCGGTCGCGACGACGGCAAGCTGCTGGGCGTTCACGCCCTGGGGCACAACGTGACGGAAGTGATCGGGGCGGCCGGCGCCATGATCGGCACCGGCGCCAGTGTCAAGGATCTCGCCGAGACGGTCTTCGCTCACCCGAGCATCAGCGAGAGCTTGCGGGAATCGGCGGAAGATGCGTTGGGCATGGCGCTGCACCTGCCGGCGCGAAAAATGGTTCAGATTGTGGCGGAGTAAAACAAGCACTAAATCCTAAACCCTAAATTCTAAACAAAAACAAAATCCAAAATACAAATGATCGAAACGAGCACGCGCGGGGATGGCTCTTGTACCTTAGTATTTTGAGCATTGAGATTTGTTTAGCATTTAGAAATTAGAATTTAGGATTTCAAGAAATGGAGCCGCTATGTCGGACACGCTGGCGACGATAAGAGGCCTGGGCACAGTCCAACAATTGCAGCAGGCAGCGTCCAAAGGACTCGCTCCTGCGGCGGCGCCCAAGAGCAACTCGCACATCCACCTGCCGCCGAACTTCTCGGCGTTCAAGGACGTCGAGCAGGCAGTCTCGCTGGCGACCGCTCAGGACGTGCGAGTGCTGGGGCTGAGCAACTACTACGACTACCGCGTCTACTGCGACTTCGTGGCAGCCTGCCGGCGGGCGAACATCTTCCCGACGTTCGGCCTGGAGATCATCGCCTTGGACGAGCCGATGGCGGCTGCGGGCATCAAGGTCAACGATCCGGGCAACCCGGGGCGGTTCTACATCTGCGGCAAGGGCATCACGAAGTTCGACCCGATGGACCCGGTCGCCGGCGACATCATCAACACCATCCGCCGCAACGACGCCCAGCGGATGCGCGAGATGATCGGCAAGATCGCGGCGATCTTCGCCCGCGCCGGCGTGGACCTGCACCTGGGCGAGCAGGATGTCATCGCCATGGTCGTGCAGCGCCACGGCTGTGCCGCCGACGCGGTCACGCTGCAGGAGCGCCACGTCTGCCAGGCATTCCAGGAGGCGTTCTTCGCCCACACGCAGGCCCACGAGCGAGCGGCGCTGCTGGAGAAGATCTTCGGCGCCGCGTGCAAGGCCAAACCCGACGACGCTGTCGGCGTCCAGGGCGAAATCCGTACGCACCTGATGAAGGCCGGCAAACCCGCCTTCGTCACCGAGACCTTCGTCAGCTTCGCCGAGGCGTACCGCCTGATCCTGGCCCTGGGCGGCATCCCGTGCTACCCGACGCTGGCCGACGGGGCCAACCCGATATGCCAGTACGAGCAGCCCGTCGAGACGCTGATCCAGAACTGCCGCGACCGCAATATCCACATGGCAGAGCTGATCCCGATTCGCAACGAGCCCGACGTCTTCGCCCGCTATGTGACAGCCTACCGCAAGGCGGGCATCCCGGTCGTCGCCGGCACCGAGCACAACACGCTGGACCTGATCGGCATGTGGCCGACGTGCAAGGGCGGCAAGGCCATGCCTGCCGAAGTCCTCGACATCCTCTGGGAAGGCACCTGCGTGATGGCGGGGCATCAATTTCTGGCCTCGCACGGCCGGGCAGGATATGTTGACGCCGCCGGCAAACCCAACGCCGGTTACGCCGACGCTGAGGCACGCATCACGGCGTTCGCTTCGCTGGGTGCGGCTGTCATCGAACTGTATTTCCGGTCCGGCACGGGCCGATGAGGAGCAGCGCTGCGATGGACAAGACCGAACTGATCAACGTGATCGCCCCGGCGATGCGGGCGCTGGCCGCACAGGACAACCGCCTCAAGCTGGTGCGATTCGACGAGACCGCCACCACGCACGGCGGCATCGCGTTTGACCCGCCCGCCGGCGGCGACGCCGCGGCGATCATCGCGGCGCTTTCGGGCGTTATGACCACCCACGGAAAGAAGATCACCGCCGTGGCCGTCGACGGCTTGGGCATGTTCAGCGTCTACGATCATCCTGCCGGCGGGGCTGGGCGCGTGGCGGGCAAAGTCGCCCTGGTGACCGGGGCGGCGCAGGGCTTCGGTCTGGAGATCGCGCAGAACCTGGCCGAGCAGGGCGCGTGCGTCGTGCTCGGCGACATCAACGCCGCCGGCGCCCAGAAGGCCGCTGCGGATTTGATCTCCAAGCACGGGGCACAGTGCGCGATGGGCCTGGCGATCAACGTCACCGACGGCGCCTCCGTCGCCGCGGCGATTCACCAGGTCGTCCGGACCTTCGGCGGGCTGGACATCCTGGTCTCCAACGCCGGCGTCCTCAAGGCCGGCTCCGTCAAGACCCAGAGCGAAAAGGATTTCGATTTCGTCACGGCCGTCAACTACAAGGGCTTCTTCCTGTGCGTTCAAAAGGTAGCGCCCGTGCTGGCGGTTCAGCACCAGGCTCGGCCGGGGTACACCAGCGACATCATCCAGATCAATTCCAAGAGCGGGCTGGAAGGCTCCAACCGCAACGGGGCTTACGCCGGCAGCAAGTTCGGCGGGCTGGGGCTGACGCAGTCGTACGCGATGGAACTGGTGACCGACGGGATCAAAGTCAACGCGATCTGCCCGGGCAATTTCCTCGACGGTCCGCTGTGGTCGGACCCGGATAACGGCCTCTTCGTGCAGTACCTCCGCACGGGCAAGGTGCCCGGGGCCAAGAGCATCGCCGACGTGCGGAAGTTCTACGAAGGCAAGGTGCCCATGGGGCGCGGCTGCACCACCGGCGACGTGATGACGGCGGTGTACTATCTGATCGATCAGCAATATGAAACCGGCCAGGCCCTGCCCGTCACGGGCGGGCAGGTCATGCTCAAGTAAGCGGGCCTATGCAACGATTGGCTGTCATGGTGATCGCAGTGTCGCTGGCGGCGGCCGCTTTGTTCGCCGCGGGCGACGCCGTCGCGCCGGTCAACCGGCAGGCCAATCCATACGCGCAGTGGCGCCGCGGGCCCGTCGCGCCAGCCGCTGCCAACAACTACTTTCCCATCGCTGTCTGGTTGCAGCAGCCCAAGAACGCCGCCAAGTTCAAAGCCGCAGGCATCAACCTATACATCGGCCTGTGGAAGGGCCCGACGGACAAGCAGCTCGCCGAGCTGACAGGCGCGGGCATGCCGGTCATCTGCGACCAGAACGCCGTGGGGCTCAAGCACGTCAATGATCCGATCATCGTCGGGTGGATGCACGGCGACGAGCCCGACAATGCCCAGGCGCTCCCCGGCGGCAAGGGGTACGGCCCGCCGATCAGGCCCGAGAAGGTGCGGGCGGACTATCAGCGCATGATCAAGGCCGACCCCACGCGGCCGGTGCTGCTGAATCTCGGCCAGGGCGTCGCGTACGACGACTACATCGGCCGCGGCGTCCGCCGTGGGCGAATGGAGGATTATCCCCAGTACGTCCGCGGCTGCGACATCGTCTCGTTCGACATCTACCCGGCTGTGCATGACAAGCCGGCTATCGCCGGAAAGCTCGAGATGGTGCCCAGGGGCGTCGACCGCCTGCGGACCTGGGGCGGCGACGGCAAGGTCGTCTGGAACTGCATCGAGTGTACGCGCATCAGCAACACGCGCGTCAAGCCCACGCCCGCGCAGGTCCGCAGCGAAGTCTGGATGTCCATCATCCACGGCAGCCGCGGGCTGATCTATTTCGTCCACCAGTTCAAGCCCACGTTCATCGAGGCCGGGCTGCTGGCCGACGCGGAGATGCTCGCGGCCGTGACGAAGATCAACGCCCGCATCGCCGCCCTGGCGCCGGTGCTCAACAGCCCCAGCGTCGAGAAGCTCGTGACGGTCACGTCGTCGGACGCGGCCGTGCCTATCGACATCATGGTCAAGAAACTCGGCAAGCGCGTGTACGTGCTGGCCGCGGCCATGCGAGGGCGCGAGACGACCGGGGCGTTCAGAATCGAAGGCCTCGGCGCCGCCAGGGCGACGGTGCTGGATGAAGAGCGCACCGTCAATGTCACTGGCGGCGGTTTTTCTGACGAGTTCAAAGGCTACCAAGTGCATCTGTATGAGATAGAATGACGCGTCGCGCACTGCTGTGCGCGACGGTGCAATCATTAACGACGGAAGGAATCAGCATGGCACGCTCTAAAGCCAAGGCCAAGGCAAAAGAACCGGCAAAGAAGGCTGCAACGACGACCACCCGCAAACCCACTCGGAAGAAGGTGGGCACGAAGAAGGGCATTGGATCGGCCGCAACCAAGAAGGCGGTTCACGCGTCCGTCAAAGCCAAAGCCCGCGTGGTCAAGACGGGCAAGAAGAAAGCGGTTAAGGCTGTGAAGAAGGCGCCCGCCCGCACAACTTCCAAAGCGGCAGCTAAGGCTGCCGCACTCCATAAGAAGCCTGCCGCACGCAAGAAGGCCGCCGCGGCAAAGATTCCATCCCTGCAGCACGCGGTGCAGCTCATCGGGCCCGACAAGCTGACGCTCAACGCCTCCAAGGCGGTGCATGAGGTCGGGCCCTACGGCGTGCTGGCCCGCGTCGAGTCGGTGGGGCTGTGCTTCAGCGACCTCAAGCTGCTCAAGCAGTTCGACCAGCATCCGCGAAAGAGCGGGATCGTCGCCGGGATAGACCAGGCTGCTCTGCCGGCGATGCCCAGCTACGTTCCCGGCGATAAGCCCACCGTCCCCGGCCACGAGGCCACGTGCGTGATCGTGGCGGTCGGACCCAAGGTCAAGCGCCACAAGGTCGGCGAGCGCTGCCTCGTTCAGACCGACTACCGCTGGCTCAAGACCGACAAGTCCAACGCGGCGTTCGGGTACAACTTCGAAGGCGCCCTGCAGCAGTACGTGCTGATGGACGAGCGCGTGATCCTCGATCCCCAGAGCGGCCAACGCATGCTTATCCCCGTCGACCGCCAGCGCAGCGCCTCGGCGATCTGCCTGGTCGAGCCGTGGGCGTGCGTTGAAGATTCCTACGTCACCCCCGAGCGCCGCGGGATGATGGCCGGCGGCAAGCTGCTGGTGGTCGCCGAGGCCGGCTACAAGATCCAGGGCATCGCCGAAAGCCTCAATGCGGATGGCAAACCGGCAGTCGTGCTGGCCAAGCTCGCGCAGGGCGATCAGCTCGCGGATCTGCGGGCGGCCGTGGGCATGACCGTCGTCGATATCGAGTATCCCAAGACGCTCGAACCGGGCGTGTGGAACGATATCGTGTACTTCGGCACCGACCCGGCCGTCATCGAACTGCTCAACGACAAGCTCGCCCCCGGCGGGATCATGAACATTGTGACGGCCGGCAAGACCATTGGCCGGGCGGTCGAGATCAGCGTCGGTCGCGTGCATTACGGCATGTGCCGCTGGGTGGGCACCGCCGGCGCCAATGCGGCTGACGGATACAAGATGATCCCGGCCGACGGCGAGGTGCGCGACAACGACAGCGTGATCGTGATCGGCGCCGGCGGGCCGATGGGTCAGATGCACGTGATCCGCGACGTCTGCTCGGGCAAGAAGAACCTCTCGGTCGTCGGGACCGACTTCGACGACGCCCGCCTGGCGACGCTCGAGGCCAAGGTCGCCCCGCTGGCCGCGGCTAACGGTGTGACGCTGAAAATGATCAACCCCAACAAGCAGGGCAACACGGGGACCCACAGCTACCACGCCATCATGGCCCCCGTACCGGCGCTGGTCTCTGCGGCGATAGCCTCCAGCACACAAGGGGCGCTGATCAACATCTTCGCGGGCATCGCCGCGACGGTGAAGCATCCCATCGACCTCGACGCGATCGTCAGCAAGAGCATCTTCATGTTCGGCACCAGCGGTTCGACCATCCGCGACATGATGATCGTACTGGAGAAGGTGCAGGCCGGCACCCTCGACACCAACGCCTCCGTCGACGCTGTCAGCGGAATGGCCGGGGCTATCGACGGCATTGCGGCTGTCGAAAACCGCACGCTGGCCGGAAAGATCATCGTCTATCCGGAACTGGTGGACCTGCCCCTAACGCCCCTGAGCGAACTGAAGAACAAACTGCCCGCCGTGGCCGCCAAGCTCGACCCGCACGGCCAGTGGACCAAGGCGGCTGAAGAAACGCTGCTGAAGCAGCGGTAATCGATGTCGCTAGCCAGGAGCCTGGAAGAGAACGCCGGGTGCCATGGCGGCCGTTCTTCAGCCGCCATGCTTGCGCACCAAAGCTTCAGGGACATGGCGGCTGGACAACGGCCGCCATGGCACCCCAAGGGCGAAACAATGCCTTCGCTTTCCGTCATCGATCTAGGCCGCGTCTCGTATTCTGACGCTTTGGCGCTGCAGATGCGACTGGTCGAACAGATCAAATCTCGCGGCGACGACTGCGCCGAGGGCTATCTCATCCTCGTCGAGCACGACCCGCCTGTTATCACGCTGGGCAAGGCCGCCAAGCCGCAGAATGTCGTGGCGGACGAGGCGACCCTCGCGGGCGCGGGTATTGAGGTGCATCACGTCACCCGCGGCGGCGACGTGACGTATCACGGCCCGGGGCAGATCGTTGGTTACCCGATCATCAACCTGCGGGCATTGGACTCCGACGTGCGCGCGTACGTCGCGCGCCTGGAAGAAACGCTCATCCGCCTGCTGGGTCGCTTCGGCATCGAAGCGTTTCGCCGCAAGGGTCTCACGGGCGTGTGGGCGTTGGGACAGTCACCACTTTCTCGCGAAAAGCCGCGAGAAACTGGTGACAGTCCCTGTAAGATCGCCGCCATCGGCGTGGCGGTTTCGCGATGGGTTACGTACCACGGCTTCGCTCTAAATGTGGATCCCAACCTCGCGCACTTTGATCTGATTGTCCCCTGCGGCATTGCCGATGCCGAGGTGACCAGCATGGCTGCAGTCCTCGGCCAGCCGATAACCACCGCCGAGGTGAAACCCGTTTTGATAGAATGCTTCCAGGAAGTGTTCTGCGAGCTCCAACGATGACTGACAATGCCCCGACTCGTCGCCTGCCGCCGTGGCTCACGCGCCGCCTCGGGCCTTCGCGCCAGGCCGACCAGGTTGCCGCCCTGCTGGCTGACCTGCATCTGGTCACCGTCTGCGACGGCGCGCACTGCCCCAACCGCCACGAATGCTACAGCCGCCGCACGGCCACCTTCATGATCCTGGGCGAAACCTGCACCCGCAACTGCCGCTTCTGCGCGGTGTCTCCCTGCGCCGGCGCAGCGCCGCTGCCGCCGCGCGAGGACGAGCCCGCGGCCGTGGCCGAGGCGTGCAAACGCCTGGCGCTGCGCCATGTGGTGATCACCTCCGTCACGCGCGACGATCTGGCCGACGGCGGAGCCGGCCACTTCGCCCAGACGATCGCGGCTGTTCGCGGTGCGGTTCCTCATGCGATCATCGAAGTGCTCGTGCCGGATTTTCATGGGGACCACGCGGCCATCGAAACCGTGCTGGCCGCCGCTGGGCACGTGTTTAATCACAATGTCGAAACCGTCGACCGCCTGTACGCGACCGTTCGCCCGCAGGCCAATTACCACCGCAGCCTGGGCGTACTGGCGCACGCCAAGAGCCGCGGCGCGACGACCAAGAGCGGCCTGATGGTCGGCCTGGGCGAGACGCCCGGCCAGGTCGAGCAGGTGCTGCGCGACCTGCGCGCCGCCGGCTGCGACATCGTCACCATCGGCCAGTATCTCGCCCCGTCGAAGCATCACCTGCCGGTGGTGCGATACGTCGAGCCCGCCGAGTTCGCGGCGTATGAAGAGGCCGCCAAGGCAGTGGGTTTCGCCGCCGTGGCTGCAGGGCCTTTCGTCCGCAGCAGCTACCAAGCCGAAGATGTTTTCAACAAACGTTGTGCAAGCTCAAGAGACTTAGCCTAGACTGACGTAGCCGTTTTGCGGCTGACCAGCGAGACCAATAAAGGAGATACGATCGATGGCGCAACTGAAAGGCAGCAAGACCGAACAAAGTTTGAAGGATGCATTCGCCGGCGAAAGCCAGGCCCGCAATAAGTACACGTATTTTGCCTCGGTGGCGAAGAAGGAAGGCCTCGAGCAGATCGCGGCGATCTTCCTGGAAACCGCCGAGAACGAAAAAGAGCACGCCAAGCTGCACCTGAAGTTCCTCGACGGTATCGGCGATACGGCGGCGAATCTGGCTGCCGCGGCCGGCGGCGAGAACCACGAGTGGACGAGCATGTATCCGGGCATGGCCAAGACCGCCCGCGAGGAAGGCTTCGACGACATCGCCCGCCTGTTCGACGGCCTGGCCAAGATCGAGAAGGAACACGAGGCCCGCTACAAGAAGCTGCTGGCCAATTTCCAGGGCGGCCAGGTCTTCGCCAAGCCCGCCAAGACCAAATGGCTCTGCCGCAACTGCGGCTTCGTGCATGAGGGCGAAAAGGCCGTTGCGACCTGCCCGGTCTGCAAGCATCCACAGGCGTACTTCGAAGTGGCGGGGGACAATTTTTGACAGTGCTCTCGGTTGAGTCGCACGATGAAGTACAATATTGGGGCGGGAGTCGAATCGGCTCCCGCCCCTTTTTGTTGACAAGGACTTGTTATGAACATTGGAAAAACCAAGGCCATTTTGGCTGGCGTGGGGATGATCGCAGCTCTTGCCACTATCTACTTGACGAATGTCTGTCGCGGTGAAGTGGCCGCAACCAGGCCGGCCTCGGCGCTGGCGTATACCGTCAAGGACATGGAAGGCAAGGACGTGGTGCTGGCGGACAAGTACGCCGGCAAGGTCGTGCTGATCGTCAACGTCGCCAGCAAGTGTGGGTTCACGCGGCAGTACAAGGGGCTGCAGGAACTGCACGACCAGTACGCCGCCAAGGGCCTGGCGATTGCGGGTTTCCCGTGCAATCAGTTCGGCGGCCAGGAGCCCGGCGACAACAAGACCATCCGCGAGTTCTGCGAAAGCACATACAAGGTGAAGTTCGACCTGTTCGACAAGATCGACGTCAACGGCGACCAGGCCAGCCCGCTCTATAAGTACCTGACCGGCGAGACTGTCCCCGTGGCCGACAAGGGTCCGGTGAAGTGGAACTTCGAGAAGTTCCTCATCGGCAAGGACGGCCAGGTGATCGCCCGCTACCGCTCCAGAGTCAAACCCGCCCAGATCGCCAAGGACATCGAGGCGGCGCTGGCGAAGTAGGCGGGTGCGATGGGCAAACTTGCTTTAGCCCTTGTCTTGACCGGAACAGGCGACGGTTTATAATGTCAATATGAGCCAGGTTGCCAGTCAACTCGATCGTTCCCGCGACGGCGTTGCAAAGCGTCTTGCCCGGGCTCATTTTCGGGTTGATCCGTCAATTCAGGCGATTTACCGGATACTGTCTGACAAAGAAGAGAGCTTCCAGGAGCCCATCAAGCTATTGGAGGTCAATACAGAGACCATCATGTCTGGGATCATGCCCGTCTCGTTCGGGCCTCATTCGGCCAGCGGCATTTTCTATGCCTCCACAATTGTTGAAGTGCGGCCGGAAGAGTTTGAGCGGATTCAACGCGGCGATCTCCAACTTCCCGAGGGCTGGTTTCTTGGAGACCAGTACCTGCCGGAGGAGTGACCATGAGTTGGGCTGCTGCCTATGCGAGGCAGGCAAAGTCGGATCTCGATGCCCGCGAACAATTATTGAGTCTCAATCCCTGCCACCAACTCCATTATCTGCAGATGGCTGCAGAGAAGCTCTGCAAAGCACATCTGTCTTCACAAGGTCAACCTCAGAGCGTCTTGGAGACAAGTCATGCATTCATTGCCGGGCCGTTGCCGGTGATAGTGCGTCAGATCATCGCCCGGGATTCGGGCAGGAGTCGCCAAGGGTGGCTCTTGACCGCAATTCGAAAACTGACAAGGCAGATCGAGTTGCTGCATCCGCAGGTCGACGATGGCGGGCGCACTCCAGCGAACTGCATATATCCGTGGGAAGGGCCCGGCCGAAACGTCATCGCTCCCGTCGATCATCCGTTTGGTCTTAACTTGTTGCACGAGCAAGCCGGTACGACTCTGCTCAAGATAATGAGAACTGCAATAGATGAACTCATTGCCGAAGGCGATGATCTGTCATAGGCGCTCAGGGATGCGGCTGCCCCAAGTAAGCCGGCGTCACCGACAGCAGGTCGGATCCGCGGCGGCCTCGCGTTCGGCCGGCGGCAGAATACGCGAAGGGCTTGAATCCGATCTTCAACGCAGGGGAGTTCTCTTTCAGGTTAAAGTCGCCTTTGTCTGCATCGACGAATAGCGGGTCGGCGATGATGGAATGCGCGTCGCGGCCGGCGGCTTGCCACTGGGCGAAGGTCATGCCGGCGAAGTTCGGCTCGCCGCCGACCTGCCAGTAGCAGTTGTAGTCGAAGTCCTGCCGCCCGCCCCATTCGCCGATCAGCAGCGGGGCGTCTTTCCAGTAGAAGATGTTGTGTGTGTACTCGACGGCTTTGTAGTCTTCCTTGAGCTGGTGGAACATCTGCCCGCGGCGGCCCATCGCCACGATGTTGTTGCGAAAGACGATGTTCTTGCCGAAGTGGTGGCGGTGGCCGCCCTCGAAATTGTCCACCAGCAGATTGTTCTCGATCACCACGTCGGTGGTGGCCTGGTCGGTGTAGACCGCTCCTGCCCCGTGGCGATAGCCCATCACGTCGCGGATGACATTGTTGCGGATCGTCGTGCCCGGCGAAATGCCCCGCGTGTACACCCCGCCCATGTCGTTGAGCAGGTTCTGCCCGATCTTGTGTACGAGGTTGAATGCGAAATCGTTGTGATGCCCGAAGTGCGGGCCATACGTGCCCGACCAGCCCAGGTTCACCCCGCTGTAGTAGTGGTCGTAAATCTCGTTGTTCTCCAGCGTGTTGTGGTGGGCGTGGCCGACCCACAGGCCCACCGCGCCGGGATGCACGCGGCCGCCCTGGGCCAGCAGGCAGTTGCTCAGGACGTTGTGCGAGGCCACCGTCTCGTCGCTGAGCTGCGCCTTGGTGCCGTGGAGCGTGTCGGCGTCCCCGTACGAGCCGATCTTGATCGCCCCCGCGCCGGTGTCGATCACTTCGCAATCGACGATACGGTTGTTCTTGCAGCCCAGCCCCAGCTCGAGGGCGTACTCGCCCACGTGCTGGAAGACGCAGCGATTGAACAGGCAGTCGCGTATGCCCACGGCCATGATGGCGGCGGGGTAGGGCACTTCCGCCTGTATGACGCTGCGGCCCTGCGGTTCGAGCGACCAGTCGGCGTGTTCGAACGTCAGGCCTTCGAACTGCACGTGCTCGACGTCGTCGAGGCGCATGAGCTGCTTCAGTCGCGGGGCGATGACACAACTCCGCTGCGGCGTTTCGCCGTCCATCGGCACATACGTCAGCACGCCGCTGGGGCGGTCGAGATACCACTGACCTCTTTTTCCCAGGGCTTCCTTGACGTTCTCAACCAAGTAGCGGCGGTTGGCCTGCAGCGACATCCACCATTCCTGGATCGCCGTCGGGCCGGTGAAGGTCACGGCGTTGCCCTCGACGGCCGCGATGTGCAGGCGCGAGGTCGTCCACGAATGAAAGACGATCACCTCGATGTCGCCGCGATTGGCCCAGTCAGCTTTGATGTCGCCGACGGCGAAGCCGAAGCGGTCGTAGCCTTTGCCCGCGGCCGCGGGGGTTTCCTTGAGTGTGCGCTCGATGAGATAGAAGCCCTTGCCGGGCAGGCGCGGGCGGAATCGCCGCTGCCCGTCGACGAACAGCTGCATGAAGGCCCACCTGCCCTCGGCCACTTCCGGCAGGCGCGTCTGCCACCACCCGCGCGGGTCGACGGTCCAGCCGCCGACAATGCGGCCGCCGCTGATCCGGACCTTGTCCTGCGGCCAGGGGCAGTAGATCGTTGGTGACTGGGCGGTGCCGCTATCCTGGCGCCCGAGCTCGAGCGTCTGGTCAAGCTCGTATCGCCCCTGGCGGAGCATGACGATGACAGGGGTCTTGCGGGCCGGTTCGGCGGCGCGAAGTTTGCGAACGGCGTCGTGCGCGGCGGCCAGCGTCGCCAGCGGCCCATCGGTGAGATCGGAATTGCGGTCCGGCAGAGTGCCGCTCCACGTGTCGCGCCCGTCGGGGGAAAGGAAGATGTCAGCCGTGGGAGGTTCCTCCGCAATCGCGGCGGCAGTCATTGTCGTCGCCAGAATTAGAGAAATCATCGTCAGGTTGGAACGGATCATCCCACTATTATGCGCTGAAGCCGCAGTCGTAGCACGGGCATCTTGCCCATGCATCCCCGATCCTTCAGCGATCGGGGACACGCACAACGGAGTTGTGCGTGGCACCCGCGCCTCGCCATCGCGCGACCGTGCTACTCACGGCCGAGCCGCCCGTACTCCATACGCGCCAACGGTCTTGCCATCGTCAGTGCGTTTGGCCGTCGAGCAGGGGTGAACATATTCGAAAGTCGGGACAAGGCTCATGCCCTCGACGGCCGGCAGTTGAACGGCTTTGTTGACGCACGGCGAGTCGGCTGCCACGCGCAGGTCCCATGCGGCGCGGTCGATGAATTTCGGATCATCGGTGACGTTGGACTTCAGCTCGGCCTTGGCATAGCTGCACAGTTCTCCGCGACCCCGGAAGATGTTGTTGGCGACCCGCACCGGCGGCTCGATCTTGCCCGGGCGAATATGCACGAAGACGCCCTTGCCCAGATCGTTGATAAACGTGTTGTTTACCACGTATACGGAGTTGTCCGAGTACTTCATGCCCTCCTCGCCATAGGCGAAGATGGCGGAGTTCTGGGTCTTGGCGCCCTGTTGGATCACGTTGCCCAGGATCACGGCGTTGCCGCCGTTGGGTAGGTTGATCTCATAGCTGCCCGATCCGGTCTCCTCTTCGGCGATGCGGTTATACAGGATGTGGTTCACCCGTGCCCGCGACTTGAGCAGGTGCCCTTCCTTGGCGTGGTGCGTGTAGTTGAAGCGGAACGTCAGCTTGCCGATGGCGGAGATGTACAGATTGTGCGACTGCCCGCGCAGCCCGCAGCCGGCAAACTCGCAATGCTCGATCAGCATCTCGCTGCGGGGGTCCTTGCCGCCGCCGAGGACGCCGTTCTCGCAGTCGCTGAACTTGCACCCGCGCACCGTGAGGTTGCGCCCCTCGGCCCGAATGCCCGCGCCGTTGTGATCCTTCACGCGGGCGCCTGTAAAATCGACGTTCTCCACCGTTACATTGTGGCCGCTGATAACCCAGATCGCCTTGCCGTTATTGATGCTGCCGGAGCTCTTGAGCAGCGGCTTGCGGCCCTGATCGTCCACCAAGCCGCGCAGCGTCAGGCGGTCGCGACGGACATAGCACCAGTCGTTTTCGTAGGTGCCCGGGGCGATCTCGACGATGTCGCCCTTGTAAGCCGCGGCGATGGCGGACGAGGGCTTGGCATATTTCTGGCCGGGCCCGACCTTCAGCGTCCGCGGCGGCGCGGGCTGCTCCTGCGGCTGTGTGTCCTGAGCCCAGAGCAAGCCCGCCCCGAACAGTGCGGCCACAACAACGTACACGACGATCTTGATCGGGTTCATATAAGCCTCGCTGGGTATTGTATGCCGCGCGCCCGTGGCGCCCCGCTGAACAACGCGTGTCGCCATGCCGCCCCCGGCGGGAATAAGTCGCGATCCCCCCGTTCTTAAGGCACATTTTCCGCCGGAATTCGCACTCTATTGGTATATTGGATACTGAATGTCCTCTCACAGCAACAGCATGGCCACCGAGATCCGTAAGGCGGTGGTGAAGATGCAGCGCCGCGGGACCAATGTCGGCTCGGCGATGTCGGTGGCCGACATCCTGGCAGTGCTGTACTTCGACGTGATGCACATCCCCTCGCCGGCGGACCCTGCTCGCGACCGGCTGGTGCTCAGCAAGGGGCACGCCGCTTCGGCACTGTATGCGGTCTTGGCGCTGAAAGGTTTTCTGGAGCCGGCGCTGCTGGAGAGTTTTCTGCAGGACGGATCGGACCTGACGGGCCATCCCTGTGCGGCCAACGTTGCCGGCGTGGACGTATCGACGGGGTCGCTGGGGCACGGGCTGCCCATCGCGGTGGGGATGGCGCTGGCAGCAAGGCATGACGGTCTGGCGCATCGCATCTTCGTGGTGCAGGGCTGCGGCGAGATGCAGGAAGGCAGCGTCTGGGAGGGGGCAATGTTCGCCTCGCGGTTGGGGCTGGACAACCTGACGCTGATCGTCGACGCCAACAACCTGCAGGGATACGGGCGGGCGCAGGATATCCAACCTATCGAAACGTTCGCGCCCAAGCTGCGGGCGTTTGGGTGGGATGTGCTTGAGGTTGACGGGCATGATCATGCGGCGCTTTGCGAAGTCCTTAAACGAACGCCAAACGGCAAGCCGGTGGCGGTGGTGGCTCGGACGACCAAGGGTAAGGGCGTGGCGGAGATGGAAGATGTGCTGGGGTGGCATTATTTCTCGGTACCGCCGGAGAAGGTGCAACCGTTTCTGGACGAACTGGATGAAGGACGATGAGGAAGGCGCTGCTGGACATCCTGACGCAGTTGATGCACGCCGACCGGTCGATCTACATCCTGACGGCCGACACGGGCTTTCACGTCTTTGACGAGTTCCCGCAGCGTTTTCCGAATCGTTTCATCAACGTGGGCATCAGCGAGGCGGCGATGATCGGCATGGCGGCGGGGCTGGCCATGGCGGGCAAGCAGGTCTTCACGTACGGGATCGTTCCGTTCGTGACGATGCGATGCTTCGAGCAGATCCGCGTGGACCTGTGCTACCCCAATCTGCCGGTGAAGGTCATCGGCGTCGGCGGCGGGCTGACGTACGGGCCGGCGGGCATGACGCATCATTCCATCGAAGACATCGCCCTCATGAGCTGCCTGCCCAACATGTCGGTGGTCTGTCCCGGCGATCCGGTCGAGACCGGCCTGGCGATCGAGGCGTCGATGGTGCTGAAGGGCCCGTGCTATCTGCGCCTGGGCAAGAGCGGCGAGCCCGCGGTACACCCGCGCAGGCCCGAAGGCTTTGCCATCGGCAAGGGCATTGCGCTGCGCCGCGGACGCGACGTGGCGCTGGTCGCCACGGGCAACATGCTCGCCACGGCCGCCGCCGCGTGTGACCTGCTGGAGCGGCGAGGCCTGTCGTGCGAGCTGATCAGCATGCATACCGTCAAACCTATCGACGCGGACTTGATCGCCGAGGCAGCGTCGCGATGCCCCGTCATCGCCACGCTGGAAGAGCACAGCATCATCGGCGGGCTGGGCAGCATGGTCGCCGGCGTCGCGGCCGACCGCGGGCTCAAGGTCGCCCTGCGGCGCTTCGCCCTTCCGGACCGATATGAACACAAGGCCGGCAGCCAGGAGTATCTCCGCGGGCAGTATGGTCTGACGGCCGAAGCCGTCGCCGCCGACCTGCTGAAGATCGCCGCCGCGGCGGACTGACGAAACCAACGATGTCACAGGTGTACAGCAACGCGAAGATCTTTCACTTTCACCAGAAGCTCTCGGCCATGCAGGCCGGGCGGTTGACGGCGCCGCTTCACGTGCGCCTCAAGCCGACCAACCGCTGCAATCACCGCTGCAACTATTGCTGCTATCGCAGCGAGGCGCTGCTGCTGAGCGAACTGATGCGCGTGCAGGACGAGATCCCGCGCGACAAGATGCTTGAGATCGCCGCCGACCTGTCCGGCATGGGCGTGCGGGCCGTCACCTTCACCGGCGGCGGCGAGCCGCTGGTGTATCCGCACATCGTCGAGGCGATCGAGCAGCTTACCGCCGGCGGCGTGAAGGTGGCCATGCTCACCAACGGGGCGCTGTTGGCCGGCAAGGCGGCGGACCTGCTCGCCCGCCGCGCCGTCTGGGTGCGCGTCTCGATGGACGCCGCCGACGCCGGGACTTACGCCGCCAGCCGCGGCGTCGGCGCCGGCGAGTTCGACCGCGTCTGCGGCAACATCGCCGATTTCTGCCGCATCGACGGCCGCACGTGTACGATAGGGCTCAACCTGATCGTCACCAGCGAGAACAATCGGCAGGTGCTCGATTTCCTCCGCATGGCCAAGGGCCTGGGCGTCGAGCACGTGAAGGTATCGTGCGCGGTCATCAGCACGCAGCCGCATGAGAACGCCCATTATCAGGAACCGTTTTTCGAGTCGGTCAAGGCGCAGATCGCGTTAGGCCAGGCGGAACTGGCTGGCGACGGTTTTGAGGTGATCGACAAGTTTCACCGCCCCGACAGCCGCCAGGAATCGTTTGCCCGCTCGTACACCTCGTGCCCGTTCGCGCAGTGTCTGACGGTAATCGCGGCCGACCTGAACCTCTACACCTGCCAGGACAAGGCATACTCGGCGGCGGGGCTGCTGGGGTCGATCCGCGATCAGAGCTTCCGCCAGGCGTGGTCAAGCGAGGGGCTGCGGCGGAAGTTGGCGGCGATCAACCCCAGCGTCCACTGCCGCCACCACTGCGTGGCCGAGGGCAAGAACCTGGCGCTGCTGGATTACTTTGGGGCCGACCCCGAACACCTGGATTTCGTCTGAGTGGAGAGTCGATGGGTTACGTGGATTTCATTTCGTCGCTGCACAAGAAGACCTCACGGAACTATCTCGAGCGCGTCGCGCGGGGCGACAAGGCCGCCTGCGCCGAAGTGGCGCGGCAGTTCGGGCGCGACTACTGGGACGGCGACCGCAAGCATGGTTACGGCGGGTTCCGCTACGACGGGCGCTGGGCGGGCGTGGCGGCGGAGATGATTCGGCACTACGGCCTGAGGCCCGGCCAGCGCGTGCTCGACGTCGGCTGCGGCAAGGGCTACCTGCTGTACGAGCTGATGACGGCCTTGCCGGGGCTGGAGGTGTGCGGCCTGGACATCTCCGCCTACGCGATCGCCAACGCCAAGGAGGAAGTGCAGCCGCTGCTGACGCAGGGCCAGGCGCAGGCGCTGCCTTATGAAGACGGGCGGTTCGACCTGGTGATCTCGATCACGACGCTGCACAATCTGTACATTTACGACCTGGCCGCGGCGCTGGGGGAGATCGAGCGGGTCAAGGCTCCCGGCGGCGGCAGCTATGTCGTCGTCGAGTCGTATCGCAATCAGCAGGAGAAAGACAACCTGCTGAACTGGCAGCTTACGTGCGAGTGTTTCTTCACGCCGCAGGAATGGCAGTGGCTGTTCGAGCGGCTTGGATATCGCGGCGATTATTCGTTCATCTATTTCGAGTAGGACGGCAAGAGTCTCATGAGCATCGAACGACGCAAGATTCTCATTGTCAAGCTGGGCTACTCCGAGACGCTGCTGCCGATCGTCGGGCAGACATGCAGCCTCGGCGACGTCTTTCGAACCACGGCTATCCTGCACCTGTTCAAGGACGACCACGTCACGTGGTTGACGGACCATGCGGCCGTGCCATTGCTCGAGGGCAACCCGCTCATCCACCGCCTGCTGACGTTCGACCTGTTGAGCGTGCTGCAGTTGCTCAGCGAGCGGTTCGACAAGGTGATCAACCTTGAGAAGGTTCCTGGCATTTGCTCGCTGGTCAACCGCGTTTCGGCCTGGAGCAAGTTTGGGTTCCGCCTCGACGAGGAAAGCGGCGACGCCCAGGCCTTCGAGATGGCACACGAGGCATTTACCCTGGCGACGGTCGAATCGGCAAAGCGGCTCAACGACCGCCCTTGGGTTGACGTGCTTTACAAGCTGTTGGGCGCCACGTGGAACGGCGAGAACTACGTGCTGGGTTACCGCCCGGCCAGCCCGGTGCAGTACGACCTGGGGTTCAACACGCACGTGGGCAAGCTCATTCCGCAGAAGGCCTGGCCGATGCGGCGATGGCAGGAACTCGAGCGCCTCGTCCAAGGCCGCTTCACCTACAGCTATCAGCAACACCTCAACGACCTCAAAGGGTACATGGACTGGATCCATTCCTGCCGCATGCTGGTGACGGGGGATACGCTGGGTCTCTACTTGGCCGTCGCGATGAACAAGAAAGTGTTGGCCTTGTTCGGCCCTACGCCTACCAGCGAGCAATCGCCATGCGAGAATCTGCGGTTGATGATCTCGCCGGCAGCGCCCAAGACGGTCTCGGTCATGCCCGCTCCCGCGCAGGACGACACCTGCATGGCCGCCCTGTCCTCCCAGAGCGTCTTCGACCAGATCACGCAGTGGATGGAACCGTAATCAATAGACGCCTTGCCAAGGAAACAATTGTCTATTTTTGTCTGTTTTTGAGTGATTCAGAAAAAGGCGTGTTATATAAAACCTTTACTGGCAGTAGGTTATAAGAATAACATCATTGTCTGCTGCTGGAGACCGGACAATCCCTCCGGCAGGGCGATTTCGCCACTTACCGGAGGGCGTAGGGGGCTTTGGCTGTGATGGCCGTTGCGATGCGGCGCAGGGCTCCGACGGTGCGCTCCAGGTTCTGCGGCGGTTGATCGGGTCCGCTGGGGAGGATCAGTCCTGCGTCGCTCCAGAACGCTGCGCGGGGGAAGTCGCCCGGGCATTGCAGGTGCGGCGAGAGGCTCAGCGGCGGATGGAACGGCCGCGTCTGGATGCCCTGCTCGGCCAGCAGCGTCATCACGCGCGGGCGGTCGGCGCAGAGGACTTGCGTCCACAGGGGCGCCTCGCCACCGGCTATGTTCGACTCGATCAGGCGCAGGTAATGCAGGTCTTTCAATTCGCGGCGGTAGAACTCATAGACCCGCGTGACGCCGGCGATGCGTTCATCCAGGCGGTCGAGTTGAGGCAGCACCAGGGCGGCTTGCATGTCGGTCAGGCGCAGGTTGAAGCCCGGCTGGGGGAAGACGTTATCGGCGATGGCGAGGGTGCCGTGGTTGCGGAACCGCAGCGCCTGCTCGTGCCGCCGGTCGTCGGCGGTTGCGACGAACCCGCCCTCGCCGCTGGTGATGAGCTTGGTGATGCCCATCGAGAATGCCCCAGCGTCAGCGAGCGTGCCCAGCGGCCCGGAGGGTCCGGCGCTGGCGAACGCCTGGGCGGCGTCTTCGATGACGGCAATGCCGCGCGGCGCGGCGATACTCTTGATGGTGTCGATGTCGCACGCCGCGCCGCCGAGGTGAATCGCGACGATGGCCTTGGTGCGGGGCGTGACGGCTGCGGCAACGGCGGCGGGGTCGACCAGCGGGCGGTCGGCCCGAACGTCGGCCAGGCGAACCGTCGCCCCGGCCAGCAGCGCCGCATGGGCCGGGGCCACAAACCCCAGCGCGGGGATGACGACCTCGTCGCCGGCGGCGACGCCGCAGGCCTTGATCGCCGCCAGCAGCGCAGCGCTGCCGCTACCGGTGACGGTCACGTGCGGCACGCCCAGGCGTGCGGCCAGGCGCGCCTCCAGCTCGCGACAGACCGGTCCGCCGTTGATGTGGCGTCCGCGGATCGCCGCGGCGACCGATTCGATCTCCGGACCGCCCAGGTCCGTCTTCCACCAGGGAACTGTCTGCGTTTCCATCGAGTGCCATTCTACCGGCGCCGCGGGGTTACGGGCAGGTGAAATTCCCGGGCTCATCCCCGTGAGTTTTCATCCGCCGCAGATGATCCTTGCCTTATAATGGCCGCATCGACTTGCCATGTTCGACACCAACTTCGACAACCAGAAGCTGATGTATCATCCCGCCGAGGTGGCCCGATGGCTCAGGACCGGCCGTACGCGCGGGCCGCTCTACACGGAGATGGAATTGTGCAGTTCGTGCAACTGCCGCTGCGTGTTCTGCGCGGTCGATTACCTGGTCAACAAGAGCCACGACCGCATCGACGTGGACCTGGCGCACAAGGTCATCGACGGCCTGCATGCCCTGGGCAACAAGTCCGTGATGTTCTGCGGGCATGGGGAACCGCTGCTGCACAGCCGCGCGGGAGAGATCATCGCCGACTGCTCGAGACGGATGAGCACGTCGCTGACGACCAACGGTCTGGCGCTGACCGCCGATCGCACGGAGATCATTGACGCTCTGGAGTGGGTGCGGTTTTCCATCAACGGTTGCAGCGCGGAGAATTATGCCGCCATCCACGGCGTATCGGCGGAGATGTTCGAGCGGGTGATGGGTAATGTCGCCGCGGCCGTCGAGCGTAAGCGCCGCGATAAGCTGGACGTGGTGATCGGCGCCCAGCTCGTGCTGCTGCAGGACAACGCCGACGGCGCCGTGGACCTGGCGCGTCGGCTCAAAGACATCGGCGTGGACTACTTCAGCGTCAAGCCGTACTCGCAGCATCCCCTTCGCCCGCAGCGCCTGGAGGTCGACTACAGCCGCTTCGAGAGCCTCGGCCAGGAGCTGGCGTCGCTGCAGAACGAGCGGTTCAAGGTGATCTACCGCCGCGGGTCGATGTCCAAGGCCGGCGCCGCCAAGCCGTACCGCCGCTGCTACGGGACGCACTTTCTGTCATTCGTCTCGGCCACGGGCGACGTGTGGGAGTGCAATGTTTTTGCCGGCGACGAGCGGTTCCTGATCGGCAACGCCCAGGCGGAAACGATGAGCGAGATCTGGACGGGTCCGCGTCGACGCCAGGTGTTGGCGTACATCGCTAATGAAATGAGCATCGACGGTTGCCGCGACATCTGCCGCATGGACGAGTGCAACCGCTACCTCTGGCGCCTCCGGCACCCGCGGCCTCACGACAACTTCATTTGATAATCGGCGGGGTCGCCAGGTTATTCAGACGCGGGTTGCTCGGGCGCGCCGCCCTGAGGCGCCGGCGGGGGAGCGTTGCCCGCCGGACCGCCGCCTTGAGGATTATTACCCGGCTTGCCTTTGCGTCGACGGCGACGGCGTTTCTTCTTGCCCTGTCCGTCGGCGGCGCCCGGCGCGGGCGCCTCGGCGCCTTGAGCGGGACGCGGGGCGGCAGCGGGCTGCGTTTCGGCCGGCGCCGGCGCCAGTGCGGGGCGGGGCGGCGGGACCGGTCGCGGCGCCGCGGCGGCGCGGGCGGGCAAACCTGGACCCGGGCGTCGCACGGACCCATGGCCCAACTGCGGACGCGGCGCCAGGTCCTCGGGCGGGGCCTTCATGTTGCGTTCGATGATGCTCTCGTTGGGCACGGCGATCTGCGTACCGTCGGCCAGCGCCAGCAGGACCATCTGGCTGAGAATCTCCCCGTCGAGCACCTTGCCGAACACCTCCGCGGTGCGGACGAAGGTCTTGCGCTTGGGCAGGAGCTTGCGCAGATCTTCATACGTATCGTCCTCGTACCGCATGCAGCACATGAGCCTGCCGCAGCGACCGGAAATCTTCGTCGGGTCCAGCGAGGCCTTCTGCGTCTTGGCCATGCGCATCGAGACGGGCTTGAGTTCCTTGAGGAACGACTGGCAGCAGCACTGCTGGCCGCACTTTTCGTAATCGGCCACCAGGCGCGCTTCGTCGCGCGCGCCCACCTGCCGCATTTCGATGCGGGTGTGGTATTCGCCGGACAGCGCCTGGACGAGCTTGCGGAAGTCGATGCGGTGCTCGGAGGTGAAGTAGAAGATGATGCGGTCGCCGCCGAGGACGTGATCGACGCCGACGATCTTCATCGTCAGGCCCATCTTCCTGGCCTCGGCGCGGCAGAAGATCGCCTCCTGGCGGGACAGGTCCTTGATGCGCTGGGCGTCGACGAGGTCCTGGGCGTTGGCCACGCGCAGCACCCGCCCCTCCTCAGGAATCGCGTACTCCTCGCCTGGGAAAGCCACGTACGCCGCGAGGTCGGCCCGGGTCATGCAGCCGCGACGGCTGTGCTGACCACCGCCGCAGCCCTGACCGCAGAGACCTTCCAGGGCCGCCGGATCGACTCGGTACTCGGGGGCTTCAGTGGATTCGGCGGCCTTAGGGGCGGTGGCGGGCGGGTCGCCCGGCGTCTGGGGCGCCGCGTCGGAGGCCTCGGGCACGACCGCCCCGGTGACCTCGCCGATCTCGATGCCCCGGGGCGTCCGGATCACCACGCGCGTCCCGCACGGCGGCGGCGACGACAGATTGTGACGAAACTGCCCGACGCCCCGCATCACCCCGAACCGAACCACGACCATCGGACCTTCGATGATCGCCGGAACCTTCGTCCGCGGTTTGGCCGCCTGCGCCAGCTTCGCACGCTGCGCCCAGGCCGCGTCCTGCTGCTGGGCCTTGATCTGCTCGGCCGTCAGGACCGGCGCGGCGGGGTCTTGCTCCCACAGCGGGTCCGGCGCGGGCGCGACCAGCGGCTCGGGCGCCGAGACGGGCGCCTCGACCGCGTCCCGCGTGGGCAGGGGTTCCTCCTCGCCGTGAAATATGTCGTCCTCCTGGATATCCACGGCCGCCAGGGCCGGTCGAGAGTCCGAGATCTCGGGCAGGTTTTCGAAAGCGATCAGCGGCTCGTCCGCGGCGTTGTCGGGGCGGTTGGCCGCCTCCGCCTGGGCGCGAATGGCCGCTTCCTTGACCCGTTCCTCAAACGACTTGTCCGCGTCGGGCGGGGCGTCCTGGGGCGGCGCGGGCGGCGGCTGCAGAAGCTGGTTTTCGCTTTCAGCGGGCAGCCCGCCGGCGAGCATCGCCTCCAGCAGCGTAGGCCTGCGGGAGGGCGTTTGGGCGGGTTGATCGGGCGGGGCAGAGGTCTGATCGCCGCGCGGCGCGTGCGAATCGCCTGTCGAAGCCGTTGCATCGGACATGGCAAAATCCAATATCTTCAGCCGCGGCGGCCCGCGGTTACAGTCGGTTCCAGTCTCCGGTCCGTCGCCGGAGTTTCAAACGCCCGCAAGGGCTGATCGGCCAGGCCGATTGTCGCAACACCCGCAAGCGCGGCAGCGGCGACAGGGACATTGTACCGGGGTGGCGGGGAAATTGGAACAGGAGTTTGGCGGTCACGGTCCGATGCGGGTCTTCCAGCCGTCGATGACCTTGAGCCGCTCGGCGCGCGAGGCCTTGATGTCGTAGCCTTTGAGGTGCGGCGCCAGGCGGGCCAGCAGCGCCAGGATCGTCTTTTCCGATTCGGGCTTGGCGCCGTCGTCGGAGATGGATTTGGCCATCGCCTCAACCAGCGGTTTGACCGCCCGCGGTCCGAGGTTCTGCAGTTCGACCTCCGCCGCCTTGGCCGCAGACTCGTCGCCGCCGAGCATTTGCCCCAGCAGTTGACGGACGCGCTGCTGGTCGTCGAGGCGCTGCTTGGCCGAGGCCAGCGCCAGCAGATTCTGCATCCGCTTGAGCTGCTCGCTGGTGAGGCGCTGGGCGAGGCGGTCCACCGCCTGGCGGGCCAGCAGCACCACCAGGTCGAACTTGCCGTCGGCATTCAGGGCCGACATGCGGTGATTCAACTGCTCCAGCGCCGCCTGGAAGGCCTCGGCGTCGGTCTGCTCGGCCATCGCCTTGACCGCCGAGACGTCGTCGGCGAGGATCATGGCCTCGACCCACTGTCGCCAGGCGGGGCGGGCCTGGGCATCGCCGGCGGCCAGCAGCGCCTTGTGCGCCTTCTCGAAGGCGACGGCGGCTTCGGCGGCTCGGGAGGCCTTCATCAGCGCCTCGCCCATCTCGCGTTGAACCGCCCAGGCCTGCGGGCTCTTCGCCGCCACCAGCGCCTGGACCAGCATGTCCAGCACCTTGATGCGCTGGACGAGGGCATCCTCGCGCGCGGCCAGGGCGGTCGCCGTCTCGCGCAGGACTGCGACGTCGGCCTTGGACAGCAGGCTCATCATGGTCGACCAGGCCTGGTCGCGCACGGCGGCGTCGTCTTCGGTCTCCACCCGCGTACGCTGCGAAATGGCGCCGAGATACTTCTGCCCGCCCAGGGTGCCCAGGGCGAGGATGGCCGCACGACGAACGCCGCGGTCGCTGTCGCCCATCAACGGGGCGATCGTCTCGGCGCCGTCGCTGAATCCCTGTTGCGCCATCGCGTTGAGCGCCGCCAGGCGGACGGTGGCCGCCCGGTCGCTCAGCGCCCGAGCGAGGGTCTTGCAGACCGCCGGGTCGTTCAGCGGTCCCATCGCCGTGATCAGTGCCTCGCGCAGCGTTTCGCCGTCGTCGGCCTTGTCGGCCTGGTCATACCGAGCCAGCAGCGTGGCCACTGCCGTGGCGCGCTCCTGACCGTTGAGCGGCTGGCTGCCGGCGATTCGCGCCAGTGCCCCGGCCGCGGCGATCACCGTCCGCTCGTACGTGGAGTCCATCTCCTTCAGGACCGCTGGAAGGGCCTTGGGGTCCCGCAGGCGCCCCAGCGCCGTCAGCAGCCCCTGGCGCACGGTCTGGACCTTCTCGCTGTCCAGTTGCGTCAGCAGGGTCGGGAGAATCTGCGCCTCGCCCAACTGGGCCGCCAGCAGCGCCGCCGAGCGGCGCACCTCGCCGGTGGCGTCGGTCAGCATCCCGCTGATGCGCTTTCGCACCGCGGCGGGTAGTTCCTTGCCGCCGGCGACGCGGCGGTCAGCCAGCGTCAGCCCCGCCAGGCGAACGTCGGCCATCCGATCGCTCAGCAGCGACAGCAGCATGGATTCCTGCTGGGTCTGGCTGGCAGTCTCGTACAGGTCGGTGATGGCCTTGGTCAGGCGCTCGCGAAGTTGGGCGTTTTCGATTTCGAGGGCGGCCTTGGAGCGGCTGAGACTGTCGGCCAGTTCGTTGAGCCACAGCAGTGGGTCTTTGTCTTTGTTTCGCTGCCACCAGGCGGCCCAGGCGGCGCGATCCTTGCCCAGGCTCTGGTTGTTGGTCATCGCCGCCAATGACAGCATCGCCGCGTCGCGGATCACCGCATCGTCGTCGTTGGTCAGGGTGATCAGGGCCTGGGCGGTCTGCTTGTCCAGCAGCGAGCCCATCGCCTCGGTGGCCACCTGCCGCACGGGCCTGTCCTGCTTGACGTCCAGGGCGATAGCCGTCAACTTGCCCGAGGCGCCTTTGGCGCGGTACGTGGCCAAAGCCTTGGCCGCCGGGCCGCGCACCGACGCGTCCTGCCCGGTCAACATCGACACCAGCGGCGCGATGAAGTCCGGATGGGCCGGACCATTCTCGGCAATCGCCTGCGCGATGGCGATCTGCGCCGTCTGGTTCGCACTGTTCTTCAGCACGGTCAGCAGCGCCTCGGCGGCCTGGGGATAGCTGCGCGTCAGCAGCAGCGCAGCGGCTTCCTGCTTGGTCCTGGCGCTGCGCTGGGGATCGTTGAGCTGGGCGGTGTAGGTGGACAGTTCCAGCGACTGGGCATCGGTCAGCGGCGTTGGGGGGCTCTGGGCGCCGGCTGAACCGGCGGCTAACAGGCAGCTCACCAGAAATATGCAGATGTTTCGCTCGTACATCGCCCTAGCACCCATCCTCGGCCTCGGCCGCCACGCCGAGGAAAGAAGGATCCCTTTTATAAACCGCCCTCTGGACCTACTGTACCGTCGGCGTTGGCCAAATGCCAGCAGAAGAAGCTCAAATGCGGGGAAAATCACAGAATTCACGCGCGGCGACTCCTTTTTCGGGACTCCACAGATCGTACTCGCCGGATATGTGCCATGGGGGCGGTAGCGGTTACATGCGTTACGCGAATTCCCACTACGGGGAGGGAAAAGTCGCGGCGGAGGCACTAAATGAAGAAGTAATTCGTTGTGTGAATTACTTCTTCATTTCGGGCCGTGTACCCCTGTTCATCGCAAGTATTCATCAAAGCCGCACAACGGCTTTGATAAATACTTGGTGCCTTCGCCGCGACTTTTCCCGCGCGGCGGAGGCAACGCGAAAAACAACAAGGCGTCTCGCCATGTCACCGCCGCCCGTCCCATTCACGCCTTACAACCCACAACTCACAGCGGCTGCACTGTTGCATTCTCCCGCGCGACTGCTACCATACTGGCCATGACATCATCCGCCGCCATGACCTACAAAGCCGCCGGGGTGGATATCGACGCCGGCGACGAAATGGTCGACCTGATCGCCCCGCTGGTCAAGCGCACGCACACCCCGCGCGTGCTCGACCGCTTCGGCGGCTTCGCCGGCCTCTTCAGCCTGGACTTTCAGGAGGACCTCCTCAAGCGCGACTACCGCGACCCGGTGCTGGTGGCCTGCACCGACGGCGTGGGCACCAAGCTCAAAGTCGCCCTGGGCATGAACGTGCTGGACACCGTCGGGGTGGACCTGGTGGCCATGAACGTCAACGACCTGATCTGCACCGGCGGCGAACCGCTGTTCTTTCTCGATTACCTGGGCGTGGGCAAGCTCGATCCGCAGCGCATGGCCTCGATCGTCCGCGGCATGGTCGACGGATGCATGCAGGCCAGTTGCGCCCTGCTGGGCGGCGAAACGGCCGAGATGCCCGCCTTCTACAAGCCCAAGGAGTTCGACCTGGCGGGCTTCGCCGTCGGCGTCGTCGAACGCAAGAGCATCATCGACGGCAGCCGCGTCGAGGCCGGCGATGTGGCTATCGCCCTGGCCAGCAGCGGGCTGCACTCCAACGGATACGGTCTGGCGCGCAAGGTGCTTCTGGGCAAGGGGCAGTTCAAGCTCACCGATCGCCCGGCCGCTTTGGGCGGCGCCAGCGTGGGCGAGGAGATGCTCCGCCCGACGCGCATCTACGTCAAGAGCGTGCTGGACATCCTGCACCGCTACCGCGTCAAGCGCCCCGTCAAGGCGCTGGCGCACATCACCGGCGGGGGCATCGAGGGCAACCTCCTGCGCGTGATCCCGCCGGGCCTGGGCGTCCGGGCCAAACGCGACAGTTGGACTGTCCCGCCGATCTTCAGTCTCATCGCCGAACGCGGACCGGTCGATTCGCTGGAGATGTTCCGCGTCTTCAACATGGGCGTCGGGTTCGTCCTGGTGGTCTCGCCGGCCTTTGCCGAACCGATCATGAACCGCCTGGCCGCACTGGGCGAACGACCCTGGATTCTCGGTCGAGTCCGAAAAGGCCCCAGCGAGTTGCAGTGGTCTTAGAAGCAGCGGTGAGTGGTGAGTGCGGAGTGGTGAGTATGGAGTGCGGCAGCCTTAGCTGCCGCTTTGGTTGTTGTTCGGATGCTGCACAAAGTGGCCAGTCGCGAATGGTAAGTGGCAAGTTCTGATTGTGGAGTTTCTCACTCACCACTCACCACCCACAACTCACCACTACAATAAAGCATGCCTGACAAACCGCAAATCCTGGTCGTCGGTTCCATTGCCATGGACATGGCCATGCACTGCCCGCACCTGCCTTCCGTCGGGCAGACCATCCGCGCCGCCAACTTCGTCACCAGCCCCGGCGGCAAGGGGCTGCTCCAGGCCACCGCCGCCGCCCGCATGGGCGGGCAGGTCCGCCTCATCGGCTGCGTGGGCGATGACGTGCTCGGGCGCCAGCTCATCGACGCCCTGCAGGAAGAAGGAATCGACACCGCCGCCGTCTGCACCCGTTCCGGCTTGCCCACGGGCGTGGCCGTGATCCTGGTGGATTCCAAGGGCGAGAACACCAGCATCGTCTCGGCCGGCGCCAACGCCGCCGTGACGGCCGACGACCACCTCTTCACGCACGAGGATATGTTCAAGACCGCCGATATCGTCCTGCTGCAACTGGAGCTGCCCCTGCCGACGCTTCGGGCGGCCGCCAACCTCGCCCGCAGCCACGGCTGCACGATCGTGCTGGACCCTGCCCCGGGCATGCAGGGGCTGTGCAGCGAGCTGTCGCACGTGGACGTGATCTGCCCCAACGTGATCCAGGCCGAGCTGATCACCGGCAAGCAGACCGGCGAGGAGCGCGGCGACATGAATATCGGGCTGGACCTGATCGCCCAGGGCGCCCAGGCCGCCGTGCTCAAACTGGGCCCGCGCGGATGCCTGGTCGTCACCGGCGGGGGCGAGTTCGAACGCGTACCGCCGTACAAGGTCGACATCGCCGACACCAGCGGCGCCGGCGACGCCTTCACCGGAGCGCTCGTCGTAGCCCTGGCCCGAAAGCACGACCTGGCCACAGCCGCCAAATGGGCCAACGCCGCCGGCGCCCTGGCCTGCACCCGAATCGGCACCCTCGCCGCCCTGCCCACCTACGACGAAGTCCGCCTCCTGATGGCCGACAACAACAAGTAGCAAGTACCCTGGGAGTAATATGAGATTGCGGCCCAAAGTCGTCTCGGAAGATGGTAGAGGTGCCCCTTGGAATCATTGCCGGCGCGATCATCTTGAGCATACTCTTAGTCGCGATCGTCTCCACAAATTATGAGTGGGAGCGATGGACGAGTCAGAAGGTCCGGCGCATCCTGGGGCAAGAGAGAGTGGAGGAACACTGCACGTCTGATCGGGTGCCACGCACAACTCCGTTGTGCGTGCCAATGTGTCTGGTCCTGAGAAGATCGTTGAAGGGAAACAGAAGCGACCTTCAGGATTGCGATGTCCCGAGGTTCCCGGGGACACGCACAACGGAGTTGTGCGTGGCACCCCGTCCATATTGCTCACTTCTCCATCAGGGCAGTTGCGCGAACGTAATCGGCGATGCCGCGGAAGCCTTTGGTGCGGCTGCGGGATTCGAGGATGGCCTTTTCTTCCGGAGTCAGACGCAGATTGACCTGTTCGGAGCGAACATTCTGGCGGGCCGGGACAGGGGGCGTGTTGCCGTCTTCCAGCATCGAGGCCACGCCGGCGATGAGCGACTTGCGCGTTTCCTCCATGCACTTGCCGACGGTCTTCCCGACGCCGATGCCTTCGGGATATTCCAGCGCGTGGCCGACCCAGTCGCCGCCCTCGCGGCGCATCACGATGTCATATGCATCCACGACGCGCTCGGCCCTGACCAGAATGGATTCGTCAAACGGAACTGATTTGAGCTTGGTCTTGGTTGCCATAGTCATGCCTCCAGCTTTTGTATCATCCGCACGTAAGCCGGATGCACCTTGCCGCGATGCACCGGGATGGGCAAGCTGCGGACGCCGGGTTTCTTGAAAATGTGGTGCGAGCCTGAAATCCGCTCCAGGAAGTAACCCTTCCGTTCCAGCATCTTCTTGATTTCCGCGAATCGGACTTCGCTTGCCATTATTGAAGTATAGCGTGGGATATCGAGGAGAACAAAGCATTTCTATCGGGTGCTGCCTTGCCGCAGTTGCCTGGGCGAACGCAGACCAGTGTTCAATCCCATGTTAGTCACTTTTCCATCAAAGCCGTTGCGCGAACGTAATCAGCGATGCCGCGGAAGCCTTTGGGGCGGCTGCGGGATTTGAGGATGGCCTTTTCTTCCGCCGTCAGGCGGAGGTTATAGCGCCTTCTTCGTCCTATCAAGCGGACGCCGCTGCGTGGGTAGCCGCCAAGCGGTATTTCTCCAAGGTGGCGGGCACCTGGTCGGCCGTGATGGGTCCGTGGACGTTGCCGTCGATCATGATGACCGGCGCCAAGCCGCACGTGCCCAGGCAGCGGGCTGGCTCGAGGGTGAACATGTTGTCGGCGCTGGTCTGGCCGAATTCGACGCCCAGTTCGGCCCGCAGCCTGTCGGCGATGGCCTGAGCGCCCTTGACGTAGCAGGCCGTGCCCAGGCAGACGCTGACCTTGTATCGCCCCTGCGGCTGGAGGCGGAAGAAGTGGTAGAACGTCGCCACGCCGGTGACGCTGGAGGTCGGCACGCCCAGCAATTGGGCCACCGCATCCATGTGCTCCCGCGACAGGTACGAGTAGCGTCCCTGGACTCGATGGAGGATCGAGATCAGGTGGCTCTGCGGTCTGTCGCTCTGGGCGCACTGGCTGATGTACGTGACGATGTCGGCCTCGAGGGTGGCCTCGGCGGCGGCGCGAACGTCATTCCAGTTATCGGTATGGGTGCAGGTGCAGGTGTGACTCATCGAATGCCTCGTGGGAGCCTTGCCTTGTAATGGGTGTGGAGCAGGGTGTGCGCGATTTCGCTTCCGGGCTGGCCCAGGAACTCGCTGTAAAGTTCAGCGATGGCCGGATTCTCGTGCGAGCGGCGCATCGTCTTGTCCTGGTCGATGCTGTACAGGGCCGACGCCCGCTGCGCCAGCAGGGCCGGATCGAGCACCTTAACGCCTTTGGGCGGGTACGGCTGACCGCCGCCGCCGATGCATCCGCCGGGGCAGGCCATGACTTCGATCACGTCGTACTTCTCGCCGGCCAGGACCTTGTCGAGCACGATCTTGGCGTTATTGAGGCCGTTGGCCACTGCCAGGCGCACCTCGCGCCCGCCGACCGATAGCGTGGCCTCTCGCAGGCCCTCGACCGCCCGGACTTCAGTGAACTCGATCTTGTCGGCGCGCTGGCCGGTAATCTTCTCGATGGCGGTGCGGAGAGTCGCCTCCATGACGCCGCCGGTGGTGCCGAAGATGTCGCCGGCGCCGCTTGAGACTCCCATCGGCGAATCGAAAGTGTCCTTGGGCATTTCCCAGAATTCCATCGTGGGCAGTTGCCAGTAATCGATCCCGAAACTCTTGATCAGCCAGATCGCCTCGCGCGTGGTCAGCACCGCGTCGGTCAGCGGGATGCCTTCCTGGAGGTAATGCTCGGGGCGGCGAGCCTCGAACTTCTTGGCCACGCAGGGCATGACCGCCACCACAAAGATGTCCTTGGGATCGACGCCGATCTTCCTGGCGTACCAGGTCTTGAGCAGGGCGGACATCATGCCCATCGGCGAGCGGCACGTGGAGGCGTTGGGAATCATCTCGGGGTAAAACTTCTCCAGAAAATTCACCCAGCCCGGCGAGCACGACGTCAGCAGCGGCAGCGGGCCATTGCCAGCCAGCCGCTGCAGGAACTCATTGGACTCTTCCATGATCGTCAAGTCGGCTGTGAAGTTGGTGTCGAAGACAGCCTCAAAGCCCAGGCGCCGAAGGGCGGCGACCATCTTGGACGTCGAAGGCGTTCCCGGCGGCAGGCCGAACCCTTCGCCGATGGCGGCACGGATCGACGGGGCCGTCTGCACCACCACGTGTTTGGTCGGATCGGCCAGCGCCGCCAGGACGGCCTCGGTGGCGTCCTGCTCGAGGAACGCGGCGGTGGGGCACACGTTGATGCACTGCCCGCACTGGATGCAGACCGATTCGTCCATCGGGGCGTCGTGCGCGGGCGCGACGCGCGTGAGGAACCCGCGGCCCTGCTGGCTGAGGTTGTGGACGCCCTGCACTTCGTCGCACACGCGGACGCAACGCCCGCAGAGGATGCATTTGTTGGGGTCGCGGACGACGGCCGAGCCGCTGTCGTCGCAAGGGAAGTCTTTGCGGCTTCCCTCGAAGATCCGGTGCCTCACGCCCAGCGAGTACGCCAGGTTCTGCAGCTCGCAGTTTCCGTCGCGTTCGCAGGTCTGGCATTCCTTGGGATGATTGTCCAGCAGCAGCTCGACGATGTCGCGACGGGCCTGGCGGATCTCCGGCGAGTTGGACCGTACGATCATGCCCTCCCAGACCTTGGTGGCGCAGGCGGCCATGTAGTAGCCCATCTCTTCGACGTCGACCACGCAGACGCGGCAGGAGCCCGAAAGGCTCAGGTCCGGATGGTAGCACAGCCGCGGGATGCGGATCCCCAGCATCTCGGCCGCTTCCATGATGGTCGTGCCGGCCGGGACGGTGACCTTCTGGCCGTCGATGGTGAACGTGACCGTTTTGGTTTCAGTGGTTTGTGTCATGGGTATTTATTCCGCTGGATCAGGCCCTGGCAATAGCATCGAAGCGGCAGGCTTTGAAGCATGCGCCGCAGCGAATGCACCGCTGCTGATCGATCTGGTGAACCTTTTTGGACGAACCGGTAATGCACGCCGCCGGGCACTTGCGGGCGCAGGCGGTGCATCCCACGCACTTGTCAACCACCACGGTGTACCGCAGCAGGGCTGCACATCGTCCCGCCGCGCAGTGCCGCTGGTGGATGTGTGCTTCGTACTCGTGGCGGAAATACTTGAGCGTGCTGAGCACCGGGTTGGGCGCCGCCCGCCCCAGGCCGCACAGCGAACTCTTGCGGATGAGCTTGCCCAACCGCTCGAGCTTTTCAAGGTCTTCGATCACGCCCTTGCCTTCAGTAATGCGCTCGACGATCTCAAGCATGCGCCGCGTGCCTTCGCGGCAGGGCGTGCATTTGCCGCACGATTCGTCTGCCGTGAAGCCCAGGAAAAACTTGGCGATGTCGACCATGCAGTCATCTTCGTCCATCACGATCATGCCGCCCGATCCCATGATCGAACCGAGCTTGCCCAGGGTGTCGAAGTCGACCGGCGTGTCGAGGAACTGTGCCGGAATACATCCGCCGGCGGGGCCGCCGGTCTGGATGGCCTTGAGCTTCTTGCCGCCGGGCACGCCGCCGCCGACATCAAAGACGATCTGCCGCAGCGAGGTTCCCATCGGCACTTCGACCAGTCCGGTGTGGCTGACCTTGCCGGCCAGCGCGAAGACTTTCGTGCCGCCGCTGGCGGGCGTGCCCAGGGAGGCAAACCACTGCGGCCCGTACAGGAACACCACCGGCACGTTGGTGAACGTCTCGACGTTGTTGATGACGGTGGGCTTGCCCCACAGGCCTGCTTCGCTGGGGAAGGGCGGGCGCACTCGCGGCTGGCCGCGCAGGCCTTCGATCGAGTGGATCAGGGCTGTCTCCTCGCCGCAGACGAACGCCCCGGCGCCCAGCCGAATCTCCAGGTCCAGGTCGTACCCGCTGCCGAGGATGTTCTTGCCCAGCAGCCCGTTCTTGCGGCACAGCTCGATGGCGTTCTCCAGGCGGCGGATGGCCATGGGGTATTCGGCCCGCACGTACAGGAAGCCTCGGTGGGCGCCGATGGCAAAACCGCCGATGATCATGCCCTCGATCACGCTGAAGGGATCGCCTTCAAGCATGCTGCGGTCCATGAACGCGCCCGGGTCGCCTTCGTCGGCATTGCAGATGATGTAGCGAGTGGTCTCAGGGCTCCTGGACGCGTTGGCCCACTTGGTGCCTGTGGGGAAACCCGCTCCGCCGCGCCCACGAAGCTTCGCCTGGGAAACCTGCTCGATCGCCCACTGCGGATCGTTCCGCCCGAGCACTGCGGCGGCGGCCTCGAAACCCTTGACCGCCACGTATTCGTAAAGGTCTTCCGGGTCGATCAGGCCGCTGTTGCGCAGGGCGATGCGGCTCTGGCGATGGAAGAACGCCACGTCTCCGTAGAGTGCGAAAAACCGCTGGCTGATGGGCTGGTCGTGAACGACCAACTCCTGCACAACCTGCCCGCCGACAACCTGCTGGCGGATCACGCGCTCCAGGTCTGCCTCGCTGGCCAGACGGTAAATTGCCTGCCAGGGCCGCACCATCATGTGAACGGCGTTTCCCTCATGGTTCGCCGGGCACAGGCCAAAACAGTTGGCATGGACGATGCAGTAGTCTTGCTCGCTGACGCCGGCGGTCTTGAGCTTGGCGGCAAGCAGTTCCGGCAGGTCGGGCAGGACCTTGCGTCCGCAGCGGGCGCCGGAGCAGAAGAGGAACTCGAACTTCCGCAGCCCCGCGGTCTCGACGTCCAGAACTTCCTCCGTCAGCGGCTTGCCTGCCATGACGTGCTGAGTGAAGATGCGGTGGACTATCTCGCGATTCACCCGCTCGTACTTCACCGGAGCTTGGCCGGCCACCAGCAGCGAGACGATCGGCTCGCAACTGCATCGACCGGTGCAGCCGGTTCGGCGCAGGCGGATGTCCGAGCGTCCGGAGGCCTCAATGTGCTTGCGGAACTCGTCAAAGACTTCGTTGGCCCCGGCGGCGTCCTCGCAGGTGGCCGAGCCAACCTGGATTCGGATGAGGTTGCCACTATCGCGCTGGGCGAGAATCCTGCGGGACTCCTCCACCAGGGCTTGATAGTGTATTGAAACCGACTGCTTAGGCATGGACGTCAGGCGCTCCTTTATCGCATCTCCGGTGTGTCTCGCCGAGCCGCTGAGGGGCTCGGCGATCGAGTGGATCATATAGATAACCTACGAACATGCAGATGTCAACCTGATAGTGTGAAAACTTTCACAGAGTGAAACATTTCACAGGCAGCCCCATGGCGACGGGGCAGTGGCTGTCGCCACTTAGCTTAAGTGACCACAGACTTATGATTTACGATCGGTTTATCGGTATGTCCCTGCTCCTGGTTCCCTCTGCCATGGCGGCCGTTGTCCAGCCGCCATGTCGTCCAAGACATGGCGGGTGAGAAACGCCCGCCATGGCACCAGGCTGCCGGTTCCCTTGTTCCCGGCTCCCGTCTACTTCTTCAGCGACTGCGGGCCCACTTTGCGCTGCAGGCCGATGCCCTTCTGGTCGATGGGCACGAAGCCCATCTTCAGGGCGGGGGAGGTCTTCTTCAGGCGGAAGTCGCCCTTCTCCAGATCGACGAACTCGGGGTCGGCCGCGACGGAGTGGCTCTCGATGCCGTACTGGCGTTCCTCGTCCAGCAGGCGCTGGCCCCACTTGGCGTCGGCGGCGTTGAAGTAGAGGTTATAGTCTGCCCGCGTATCGCGCAGCCACACGTTCATGCGGTAGTAGGTCATGCCCTGGCCGATGGCCTTGTCTTTGCGAGACACGGCGTAGTAGATGTTCCGTTCGACCAGCGACCAGTTGATCGGGGCGCACTCCAGCGAGAGCATGCCGCGCATTGGCGGCTGCACGGGCACGGCCATGATGTTGTTGACGACGTCGTTGACGCCCTTGATGGCGATGAAGCTGGCCAGCCCTCCGATGCGCCAGAGGATGTTGCCTTCGATGAGCGTGGCGTGCTGGTCGTCGTCGCAGCGGATGCCCTCGGCCATGTGGATGCTTTCGCAGTGGTGGAGGAAGTTGTTTCGCACCACGTTTCCGCCGCCGGCGCCGGAGATGTAGATGCAGTTGCCGTCCTCGAGTACTTCCATCACGTCGCGGATCTCGTTGCGTTCGATCTGGTTTCGGCGCGAGTGCATGAGCGGCTCGCGGTTGTGCCAGGTGTGCGGCTTGTCGCCCAGAAGAGCGGCGACTTCCTTAGTTCGCACGCTGCGCGAGCACTCGGCGACGCCGTTGGGGTCGGGGCAGATTCGCCCGCTGGCGACGATTCCGGTGTAAGGCATGTTGTGGATGAGGTTGTTGGCGATGACGTTCTCGCCGCTCTGCCAGGCGAAGATGCCGCTGCTGTGCCAGTACGTCTCGCCCACGTGGTGAATGTGATTGTTCACGACGGCGTTGCGCTTGTTGACGTCCTTGGTTCCCAGGCCGTAGCCCGCCAGCAGCACCCCCGCGCCGCCGACGTGCTCAATGACGCAGTCGGTCACCCGGTTGTCCATGCAGTGCAGGTCGAGGCGCACGGCGGTTCCGCCGGAGGCGGTAAAGCGGCAGGCCTCGACGGCGCATTTCTCCACCCCGCGAAACCGCAGCATCGCCGAGGGGGCGTCGTACATTTCCCAGTCATGCTGCAGACCCCAACCGACGTGGTCCTTCGTCCAGGTGAACCGCTCACCGTGGGCGAAGGTGAGCCCGCGCAGGACGATCCCGCGCACGGGCGTGTCCTGCGGCGCGTCGACATCGATCTTGCCTTCGACGCGAACCAACTCCGTCAGACACGGAGCAAAGATGTTCTCAAGGTCTACGCGAGGCTCGGCTTTGGACTTGTCGTTTGGCGTTAGTTTCCCCGATTCCGCCCAGAGATAGACCTTCCTCGCCTTGGAGTCGACGACCCACGTCCGGGGTTTGTTCATGCCTTCAAAAACATTCTCGACGAAGACGCTCCCGCTCTGGAACTTTCCGAAGCGGGGTTTGGTCAGCGCATAGGTGCTCATGAACGCGGTGCGCACGATGTTCTTCTGGGTGTCGATCGACTCGACGGGCAGCACGTTCATCGTCCACGGGGCCGCCGGGACGATCGAGAACTCGACGTCGGCAATGTTCGCCCAGTTCTTCATCGCCCCGGGCGGGAAGGGCATCTGCGTGCGGGCGTCGGCCGTCTCGCCGGTCCATCCCGTCGACTCCACCGGCGGCGTGAAGCCTTCGCAGCGGGCACGCGGCAGGCGGGTCAGGCCGCAGAACAGCGTGTGGAACGTCCCCAGCCCCTGCGGCAGGTCGGCCTGGTACACCTTGCCGCGGGCCTTGGCGGGAAGGCCGGGCAAGTCGCCCTCGACCTTGCGCCATCCTGCGATGCGCACGCCGGCAGAGAGCACCGGCTCCTGCCCCGGAACGGCTGAGTAGACCACGCGCCCGCCGGCGGCGGAGTCTTCCAGACCAAAGACGACCGTCTGGCGAATCGGATACGTTCCGCCGGCGATCCAGACGGTGATGTCGCCTTTAGCGGGCTTCTTGAGCTTTCGCACGGCGTCGCGGGCGGCCGCCAGCGTGGCCAGTGGTTTGCTTTTGGTTCCGGGATTGGAGTCGTTGCCTTGGGGTGAAACGAAAAGCTCGGTGGTCATGGGGTCCTCGGTGCTAGTTTGCGGGGTGGTGGGTCCACAGGTCGTCGCTGCGAAGGTCCAGGGCGGCAAGCAATCGCTCGGCGGGTACGCCCAGGGCGTGATCCCGAGGCCGCAGGCGGAACAGATCGCGATCAGACAGGCGCAGGCGGTCCAGCACCATCTCGATCGCAGAGAAATTCGTGTTGTAGGGATTGCCATGATGGTCGGTCCCTGCCGAGAGCGTGATCCCGCGGCTGCCCAGTTCAACCAGGTAGTCGAGGTACTGGTTGCGGAATGTTTCGCCGTGCGAGGGCGACAGGGCCCAGGGGCTGACCTCGACGGCCTTGCCGTTATCCAGGCAGGTGGCGGCGAACTCGTCGTGGTAATCCTCTGGAATGACGGAGAAGTCGTCCATCCACGGGCCCGGGACGAACGAGCCGTCGGGATAGTAGAAGTGATTATGCCACCACCACGGGTGGGCGATGATCCGCACCAGCGGGTGCTGCGCCAGGTACATGAGCTGGCGGTGGAAGAAGTCGATGATCGCCCGCGGCGTGGGCTCGATGCCCCGCGCCCAGTGTACGCCGCCGATGACGTACTCGATGCCCAGGATCGCCGCGTCGGCCTCGGTCAGGGCGATGGCCGGTTCGCTGACCGGTCCGTCCTGCCCGCGGCCGTAGATCGGCGGCTCGGCGTAGTTGCCCGCGTCGATCTGGTCGAGTTCCCAGCGTCGCATGCAGGTGACCTCGACGCCAAAATGCACGCGCGGCGAGGGATTGGCCGACAGGAACTCCAGGCGGCTGGCCGCCAGGTCCGGCAGGTTATAGCGGCTGTGCAGATGGTCGGAGATGCCCATATCGGCGACGCCCTGCGCGGCCGCGGCGGCGAGGATATCGGCGATGGGGGAGCCCATCTGGTGGCATTCGCAGGAATGTCGGGAGTGTACGTGCCAGTCGGTGGTAATTTTCATAATAGACAAAATCCGAGACGACAAAATCGAGATCCGAAACAAACAGACAAAGAAACAAGGAACAAATCAAGAAGAAAGAACCGTCAAGGCATGGGTACCTGTACCGCAGTCAGTTCCTCCTTTGTGGTTCGCTCCTTGTTTCGAATTTCGTATTTGTCGTTTCGGATTTGTTCTCTATTTGCCTCTGTGCTCGTAGTGATAACGCGTGATGACGGGCCCGGAAAGTCTCCAGAAGGCTTTGTAGTATTTGATGAGCCGCTCGCGCTGAATGGCCGGGTCGGAACTGGTCTGGCCGGGCTCGATCCCGCAAATGCGGGCCAGCGACTTGTGTACCTGTCGCACGACGACCGGCTCGGGGTCTTTCAGCGCGGTGATCAGGTCCGGAACGTGATCGCAATCCCAGGCCTCGCCGATGGCCTTGGCGGCGTCGGCGCGGGCCTCGGGGCTGGAGTCTTTTGCCAGCATGACCGCGGCCGGCCCCATTTCCTTGCCATTATGGACGAACCGCGTACGGCAGGGCGGTTGTCGCTGGCTCGCTCACGAAGCACCTGCAGGGCCAAGGGCGTCCGGACATTGGCCAGCGCTTTGACGGCGCGGCAAGAATCGAGCGTGTCGGCCGATTCGGCGACCTTCGCCAGACCCTCTACGTCATTGCGATCGGCCATGCGGGCGATTTCATCGTGACCGCCGCCCAGGCCAGTTCGAGAGATCCAGACCCCGCCGGCGACCAAAAGGACCAGTGCGATCCAGATCCAGGGTCTGCCAAACGCTCCGTGCATGCTCCAGTTCAATTCCAGCATCTTAAGGCAGCCAATACCGGGCTTCGGTGCCCGGGATCGTGGGATCGATCTCGGTAGGATTCATCATCTTGACGGTTCCGCTGCGCATCAGCACGTTGACGTTGCCGTTGTGGCGGGCGAAGCTGGGATTCGTGTCGGCCCAGTCTTCATCGTTGTTCTGGACGATCAGATGCTCGTAGTCAATCGCCATAATCTTGTCAGCGCCCAGCCCGGCCACGTCCACAAGGTGGGGATTGATGCCGTAGCTGATGGTCAGGCTGTTGGTGTCGCCGGGCGTTCCTTCGCCGCCCGTGCTGCCGGGGGTGCCGATCGACACCTTGGGATATCCTTCGCGATCCGGGGAGTTCCAGTTGGCGGTGGCAAACGCGGGGTTGGATGGGTCGCCGTAACCGTTGGGGATGACGACCACGTCGTCAGGCGTCAGATCGCCCTTCTTGACGAGATTGGGCTGGCCATACATCATCTCCGTGAAGATGCGCACGCCGATGGACGTGGTGCCGTCATCCTTGTGCGTGATCCACAAGCCCACGTTCTGACACGGCGACTCGCCCTGGGGGCCGAAGTACTTGTAACCGGCGCGTCCGCCCCACCACCACGTCTGGCCGGTGCTCTGGTCGACGCCGGTGTCATAGTAGCCGCCGGTATTCTTGAAGCTTTGCCACACTCCGGCGGGGTCCGAGTCCGGAGGGATGACGCCCGATTCGGCATAGATCCAGTTGCAGTAGGGATTGCTGCCAGGATCATAGTTGAACTTGAAGCACCATTGCGGGGCGTTAGCGCCATAGCCCGAAGCGCCGAAAGTATCCAGCAGCATGGTCAGCGGATTTCCATAACGGTCCTTGATGATGGCGCCGTTGTATTCGCCGGCAGGAACCGTCAGCAACGACTCCCGCTCTGGATCATTGATCTTTCGGGCAAAGTAGCTTGTACCGTCAAGGGGGATGTAGACGTCCCGAAACGCCGTCTTCCACAGCACAACCGGGTCGGTCAGCCACGGCGCCCAGCCCGGAATGCCGTTGGTGATCCGTTGTCGATAGTCCCGCAAGAAGGTTCGCATCGCCTCTTCGGCCAGCGACGTGCCGCCCGACGGCGGCGTACCGCCGGAGGTGACCACGACGTTAGCGGCGCTCTCGGGGCACAGCAGGATGCTCTTGGCGTTGTCGGCGTCTTTGAGAACGACCTTGTACCAGTCCTTGGGATCGGCCAGCGTTGCGGCCACGCTCCTGTCCATGTCACGCAATTGCAGCGAGGGGCACTGGCCGATGCGCATGAGATTGCTGCGGCAGACCGTCATGCGGGTGCGAGACAAGACTCCGCTCATGGTGGGAAACAGCAAAGTCACCAGAATGGCAAGAACCGCGACAACGACAAGCAACTCGGTGAGAGTCATTCCTCGATAGCGCAACTCAGCGGAGTTCATTTTCACCATGGCGAATGCTCTCCTGTCCGTCTCACGCCGGCCTGTCTTGACGATCTATTATATGAAATAGATCCAACGGGGCCCCTATTCTATTGCTTCTTGTCATCCCGGCCGAGGTAGTCGCCGTGGTAGCGTTTGAGGATGTCTCCGTAGACTTTCCAGCACCGGTCGTAGAATTTGACGGCCCTGGCACGGCGGGTGGCGAGGTCGGTGGCGGATTCGTATCCGGGTTCCATCCCGCAGATGCGGGCGGCCGAGCGCTGGGCCTGGCGGAAGACCTCTTCATTGGAGTCTTTTTCCATGGCCGTGATCAGCTCGGGCATGCGTTTGAAGTCCCAGCTCTCGCCGATCGCCCGCGCCGCGACGGCGCGGACATCGGCTGATTCGTCATTGAGAAGCTTGTCGGTCAGCAGGGTACCATACTTGCGAGGGGCGGCCCGGGCCACCGCCAGGACTGCGTGCTGGCGGATGACCTGGCGCGGGTCGGCGGTAGCGGAGACGATGGGGGCGACGGCTTCGTGTTTGCCCATCGCGCTCAGGGCCTTGATGGCCCGGCAGGCATCGGTTTCGTTGCCGGCGGCGATAACGCGTGCCAGTCCGCTGATGTCCTGCGCGCGGCGCATCTGCTCGATGTCGTCGCTCTCGCGTGACATGGAGAAAGCCGCGGCTACTGCCGCAATCACCAGCGCACTCACGATCCAGAACCACGGTCGTTTCAGCACTGCCGCATCCTTCATGCAAAACCGCGCCCCTGGTCAGGGACGCCAATACTGCGCTTCGTACAGGTTGGGGTCAATCTCCGTCGGCCACTTCGTCGCGACCGATCCGTCGCGATAGAGGACGTTGACTTTGCCGCTGTGGCGGGCAAAGGCCGGCTCGGGGGCGGTCCAATCCTCGTCGGTCGGCCGCACCACCAGGTGGTCATAGTCGATGGCCAGGATCTTCTGCTGGCCCAGCCCCGCCTGGTCGGTGATGGAGGGATTGATGCCGTAGCTGACCTTGAAGGACGTGGTGGATCCCGGGGGGGTGGTTCCGCCGGTGGCAGAGCCGATCGTCACCGTCGGAAGCGACTCGATCACCGCCGCGTTTGGCGCCCAGGCGTCGTTGTTGGGGTGCCCGAATTTTTCGACCACCAGCACGTCGTCGACGCCAGGGGTGGTGGTGTTGGAATGGCGTACGATATTGGGGATCCCATGGTTGCGGTCGGAGGTGCTCCACATGCGGCGGATGCGCATGACGGTCGTGCCATCCTGTTCGTGGGTCACCCAGAAGGCTACGTCTTGTGCGGGATCGTCGCTGAAGCTCTTATACGTCGCCGATCCGCCCCAGAACGCGTAGATGCCCCAATAGGTGTCCATGTTCTGCTTGAGGCGGTATCCCGAGAACGTCGCGCGGACCATCGCCTCGTTCGAATCCGGAGGCACGGCGCCGGTGCCGGCATAGATCCAGTACGTGTAAGAATCGGCGCCGGGCGAATAGAGGAAGTTGTAGCAGTACTCCGGGCTCCAGGCCCAGTTGTTGGGAAGATCGTGCAGGAGCCTCTGGGGCGTGCCCTGAAAAGTGGGCGTGTTACCGGCCGGGGCGAACTGCGCCACGCTGGGATGGAGGTAGTCGTTGTTCCCGCTGGCGTCTTTGTGGTCCCGCATCACCATGTATTCCGTGTGCGATATCTTGCGGGCGAAGTAGCTCGTCCCGTCCAGCGGGAGATACAGGTAATTTGACGAGCACCCGAAGGCCGTAATCGCATCTTTGCCGTTGAAATTGCACGACATCCGCAGGCGATAGTCGGCCTTGAACGCCTGGAGCTTCTCCTCGGCCAGCGCGGGCCCTTCATGGCCGCCGGAGGTGGTTTCCGTCAGCACCGTTGCGCCTTCGGCGCATTGCAGGATGCTCTTGGCGTCATCGCTGTCTTTCAGGACCGCCTTGTACCAGTCGCCGGCCTCGGCAAAGGCGGGCCGGGCGGATTTGTCCATGTCGCGAGACTGCAGCGAAACGCTTTGCCCAATTCTTTTGAGATTGTTCTGACACATCAGCGCCCGCGTTTTGACCAGGAGGTTGCCTGTCGCGGGTACCAGAAGAGTGACCAGGATCGCCAGGATGGCGACCACAACCAGCAGTTCCGTCAGCGTCATCCCCCGAATTCCACAAGAGGTCCGTGTTTGTGTGCTAAGCATGGTGAATGCTCTCCTTTATTTCACACCGGGCATTCCCTTTGCACGTTTTATTATATTGGATATCTTCCCTATCGGAAATAGGTAATCCAATGATTAATCAAGAGGCGTCTGTCGTCCCAAAGCGCCGGCCAACGCACGTTTCCAGCAGACCATCGGCCAGGACTTGCCGATAAGTTTGGCTTGCGCCTTGGCTTTGGCAGTCAGAGCTTTGCGCGATCTGGCGTCGGCGGCTTTGCCTTCGATCAGGTCGGCGAACAACAGCAGCATCTTGGATAGGTGCGTCGCCAAGGGCGGCGTCCAGTGCTCGGCCGAGTAGTCCTCCAGCAACGCGCGGTGTGTGCGCACGGCGGCCAGGAACTCGTCGATGCGCCCCAGGCGCAGGGTGGTTTCGCAGAGCACGATGGCCTGAAACCGCATCGTCTGGTCGCCGCGCAGATGCTGCAGCACGTCGCGACTGGTGGCGTAGAGCTCTTCAAGGTCTTCTTTGACGCCTTTGGCCTTGCGGAGCGAACTGGAATAGTTGGCGATGGCCCACATCTCAATGCCGTCATGCTCGCGCCAGTCGCACATCCACCGGCGGATCTCGGCGGCCGCGGGAGGTTTGCTGCATGAGAGCATGTACCCGATCTTCTGCCATACCGGCGTCTGGTGGCGGCAGGAGTCTTTGTGGTCTCGCCAGTACTTCATTGCGGCAGGGCGCGAATGCGTGTCGTGCAGGACTTCGAGTACCTGGGCCTTGCAGGCGCCGTTGTCCCAGCCGCCGCGGTCGAGGCCTTCCAGCAGCATCAACAGCTTTCGTGCCGACGCCGACGGAGCCAGACCCAGCGCCTGCCTCAGCCGCAGCGCCAGCGGGGTAGGCACCTTCACCAAGGCCACAGCCGCGGTGAGCTTGACCATCGCCGCCCGCCGCACACGTCGGTTGGAGAGGACCCTGTCGAACAGCGCCTGGGCGGCCATCGGCGCGCGCCGATGTTTCTCGAAGGCCTCCCAGGCGGTCTGCTCTGGCCAGACCTCGTCCTCGCCCGGGGCCTGCCAGACCCGGCAGGCGGTATCCAGGGCCAGGTCCCACTGCCCCGCCTCGGCAAAGCACTGCACCTTGCGGGCCAGGAGGTACGTGGATTGCGGATAGAACCGCTCAATGGCGGTGATGACGCCCTGGGCGCGGTCCAACGACCCGCGCTTCAGGAGCTGGTCGAAACGCCAGATGTGAACCGCCTCGTGGCGCGGGAAATCCTGCAGAAGCTGGTCCCACTGCGAGTCGAGTTCGTCCGACGTCACACCTGCGGCCTCCAGCAGCAACAGGCGCCGCGCGGCCAGGCGCGGGTCTTCCATGATGACGGGGTGGACGCTGTGGAGAATTTCGCGGGCGCGTGTCCAGCTCTGCTGGTTCTCCATCCAGTCCATCAACTGTTCCCAGGCCCACTTGTGGGTGGGCCACTGGGCGACAACCTGGGCCATTTCGTCGATGGCCTGCTGGGGTTTCTCCTGCACCCAGGTGATCCATGCCAGTCGCGCGGCGATGGCCGCGGGCGGTCCATCGAGTTGGCGCTGCTCGGCGATGAGTTGGCGGGCTTGGTCGCAGCGGCGCGTCTGTGCCAGCAGCGTCGCAAGGCGGTCGGCGGCATCGAACAGCGCGGCGTTGTATTCGAGGGCCTTGTTCAGGGCGTTTTCGGCCTCGACCAGGTCGTTGTTGACCTCGCAGCGCAGCAGCGCGTCGCCCAGAAGGTACCAGAAGTACGCGCCGTTTTCCATCAGGGCGGTGGCCTGGCGTGCCAGGTCGAGGGCCTGGTGGTGGTGCTGGAGTTCGAGGGCGAAGTCGATCGCGCGGCGGCGCAGCTCAACGCTCAGGGGCGTTTTGGCCAAGCCGTCGATGCACGTCTGCAGGGCCTGGTCGTACTGCTGGGCGTTCCACTGCATGTCCGCCAGGTAGCCCCAGGCATCCTGGGCGTCGGGGCGGAGTCGCACGCTCTGGCGGAGGATGTCGAAGGCCTCGTCCCGCTGCCCGCGGCGCTCCAGGACGCTGGCCAGGTTCGCCCGGGCCGCCAGGTTCACCGGCTGGCGGCGGATGATCTCGCGCAGGACGGCGATCTCCTTGTCTTCCTGCAGCAGGCTGCGATAGGCGTCGGCCAGCGAGAAGCGCAGGTCGAAGTGGTTGGGGAAGCGGCGGATGGCTTCTTCGAGCACCTCGACGGCCCGCGCCGCATCGCTGCGCCCGCGACCGTAGGTCAACCACAGGTCCACTTGCGCCTCGATGACTTCCGGATCGGAGGCGTCGCGGCTGAGCCATTCCTCCACGCACTGCTGGGCCTGCTGGCAACCGAATTGTTCGGCCAGGCGGAACGCCAGAATGCGCGCATGGTGCAGCGGACCGATGGTCCGCAGAATCTGCTGGCACAACCGCGCTCGGATGCGCTCGACGACGTCGGGCGCCAGGTGGTCGACGCACATCCAGATTCGGTCGTAGCAGTACCCGTTGCCCGGGTCGGTCGTGACGGCCTGGAGCAGCATCTCGGCGGCCGGGGCATGCAGCCCCCGCGCCTGCGCGGCCTGGGCGGTGAGAATCATGGTCGTCGCGTCGTGAGCGGCCAGCCCCTGCACCCGCCGCACGATGGCGTCAACCTCGTCGAACAGCGCCGCCGCGGCAGCGCCTTTGCGCTGGGAGGCCTCGTTGAGCAGGCTGTAGCCCAGTTCGCGCCAGGCCCAGGCGTCCAGGGGGTTGCGCTGGACGCGCCGGCGCAGCACCTGGGTGTACGCCTCGTCCTGAAAATCCGCCCGGAGCTGTTCGAGATAGATCTGCTCGAACATCTCGTGGTTCTGTCGCTGCCCGAGCCATTGGGCCGCCAACTCCACGCACGCCTTGCGCCCGTGTGCCACGGCGTACTGGCGCAGGTACGCCGTGCGCGCCTGGGCGTTCTCGCTCTCCTCGGTCATCCACTGCCCGCTCAGTTCCAGGGCCTGCTCCCATTGGCCGCTGGCCTCGTGCAGATACACCGCCGCCGAAAGGTACAGCCCGCGGTGTCCCGCGCGGGAGGCACATTCCAAAGCCGCCCACGCCCGGTCCCAGTCGCCCATGCGCACCCAGAACTCGGCGGCGAAGGAATGAACCTCGCCGCCGGCGTCGCTGTGCTGCTGCGCTGCGAGCATGGCCGCGATCGCCTCGTCGGCCCGACCATAGTCCTCCAGCGCCATCACCCACGTGCGCCAGGCCCATCCGCCCCGGACCAGCCCCCCGAGGCGCTGGCAGCGGCGGTGCAGCCACTCCAGGGCCTCGCTTTCGCGACCCGCCAGGCGCAGGGCGTCGGCGTAGCTGCGGGCGTAATGGTCGTGCTCGTATTCCAGGCACGCCGCCAGGCGGAAGGGCAGCAGGCTTTGGTCGGCCTGGTTCTGCCAGATGCAGATGTCGCCCAGCACGTGATACGCCCCCGCCGCTGCCGGTTCGTAGCGAACCGCCTTGAGCAGCAGCCGCCGGGCGCGGGCGAACCCTTCGCTGGTGACGCCGAGATAGTCGGCATAGCGGGTGATGATGGCCGCCGGGACATAGCGCCAGAACTGGCGGTCGCCGACGGCGGCGACGCGTCCGCGGTCGACGATCTGTCCCAACGTCGCCAGCACCCGCGCCGTGTCGCGGGTGCCCTCCAGGCTGCCCAGAAACTCCTCCTGCACCGCCGCGCTGTGCGGATAGCGTTCAAGCAGACGCTGCTGGATCTCGATGGCGGCAAAGCGCTCGCCGATGCGGTCGAGGTACATCGCGTGGAGGCGCTGGACCAGCGGCTCGTCGTCTCTCTGGGCCAATAGCGACTCGACGAGCCCGGCGGCCGACCGCGCCCCGCGCGTCTCCAGGAGTTTGGTGAACTCGATCATTCCCTCCATGGCGCGGCATTGGTCGGGGTCGATCACCTCCAGCCGCGCCGCCTGGTCCTGCGGGACCATCGCCACCCCCTGCGGACCAAAGGGCGCCTCTTCACTATGCACGTGCTCCAGCAGCACGCGCGACCATCCGCTCGAGGACGGGTCGTGGATGATCAGCACGCCGGCGGCTTCGTCCAGCCCCACCACCGCCGTAGCGTGGGCCGATCCCATCCGCCGCGTCGAGAGCAGAAACGGGATGCCCGCCCGGATCAGCGCCGAGGCCCGCTCGGGCGTCACGGCGAACGCCCGCGTGGCCCAGCCGTTGGCTTTAAGCCAGTCCACCGCCCGCCAGATGGCCGTTCCACCGTAGGTCAGCGCCTCGGCCAGGGCGTCCTGGTCTACCTGGCGTGCGAAGACCCCTGCCGCCGCGGCAATGCTGGTGGGAAGGCACGTGTTGTGTTTCTGCAGCAGCGGGCGATAGGGCAGCAGGATCAACCGCCCGTCGGGATTCTTCTGCAGATTCTCGTGCGCGAGGCGATAGAACGGGTGGCGGGCCTGCTGGGAATACCGACTCAGACGCCCGCGGTCGCCCGTGGTCATCGCCACGTCGGCTCGCATGTAAGCCAGTTGGGCCTTGGTCTGGCGATCAGCCAGCGGGGTCAGGCGCGTTTCGATGTCTTCCAGTATCGCCCAGGCGTCGGCCGCCAGGCTCTCACGCGCCGAACCGCTCTCGCGCTCGGCCAGGTCTGCCAGGTACGCCACCGTCACCTGGGCGGTTTCGTACGATTGCCCGCCCCGGGCGGCTTCGAGCAGCCGCTCATGCACCAGTTCCTCCAGCCGCCCCAGACGTGTCAGGATCAAACCCAGCACCTGGGCGGTGGCGGGCATGGCCGGACGGCTCTGCCAGGACCGGTCGGCGAAATCCAGCGCCTCGTGCCAGCGGTCCTGGTGGAACAGCACCCAGGCGCGGCAGCAGAGCACCCAGGCGTCGATGGGGGCTGTCCGCTCCGAGGCCGCCAGCAATTCGTGCGCGCGGTCGAAGTCTCGCAGCAGGCTCCACGAGACCGCCATGTTCGCCAGCCAACTGGCTTCGAGATCCGCATCGGCGCCTTCAAGGCGCGGATGGTCCTCGAACTGCTGCAGATCGGCGAAGAAATTGTGCCCGCCCCTGGTGTCCGAACCGACGTAATACCGCACCAGCGGATGTGTCGCGTCGTGCGAGCGGGCCAACCGCAACAACCACCGCCGCAGGCGCTGACCGCCCAGGCGCCCCCCCAGCTTGGCCGCGTGTACAAGCTGCTCGACCGTCATACGGTCCGTCACGTCAGACCGCGACCACCATGAACGCGTCAACTCATAAGCGTCCAGGTACCGCACCTGGTCGTACAGTCGCAGAACCTGCGGCAGATCTACGTCCGGCCCCGGCATACGATGCGCCTTGATTATGAACAGACAGCCCGATCGTCTCGCCGCGCGCGGCGGCAGGTGCAAATCATAATCGCCGCCTTGCGCCGGTCAAGGGCGCGCGTCACCATGTCGGCGCGGCGCTGAGGCGGCGGGCGCTGAAGGTCAGGGCATAACCCTCCAGGACCCGCGCCCGCCCGAGAATGTTGTACTGCGGCATCGCCGCCAGTGGACGCGCCGCCGGCGCCTCGTCGGCGACGTTCCGCGGAGGCACGATCACCGGCACCATGAACGGACGGTCGTCGAGATACACCTGCACCCACCGCCGCAGACCGATCATCGGCGCCCCGCCGGCGTCGCGAACGACCGCCGCCACGTCGCCGGGATGCATCGCCCGCTCGATCCCCAGGTCGTCGGCAGACGACGCCGTCAGCGTGCTCACGTCGGCGCCGGTGTCGACCAGCACCAGCACCTTGCGCGTGACGGAGGTCTGGATATTCTGCATGTCCAGCAGGACCACCGGCATGGCGTTGCGGCTGGCGGCCGCCCAGATCATCCCATAGCGGTGCGGGTCGCGCGCCAGCAGGCCCGCCAGTTCGCCCGCCGGCGGCAGCGGCGGCGAGGGCGCTACCGGCGCCAGGTATTCGTGCGCCCATCGGCGGCGCCGACCGCGGCGGCGCGGAGCGAGTTTGACGGTCTTGCCCTTCATTTGGCAGCCGCCTCCAGCACGTCGAGAATGACCGGCATCGCCCGGCGAAAGGCGGCGCTGCGGAGAATGCGGCGGGTCAACTGGGCGTTATCCGCCGCGGCGAAGACCACCCGCTCGCCTAGGCGCACGCCGCCGGTGAGCTTCTGCCGCCGCGCCTGTGCCGCCTCGACGACGGCCACGCTCTTGCCCGCGAAGCGCCTGGCCAGTTGGGCATAGTGTCGAGCCAGCCAGGTCTGGTTGGGATCCAGCTCGCGGCGGCGTTTTTCTTCGACAAGTCGGGCGCACTGGGCGACGAGCTGGTCAGCGGTGTTGCCCCCGGGAAGGGTCTTGGGCAGGTAGTAGGCCCCCGCGCGGGAGACCTCGATGGCGTCATGCACGCTGGGGTAAGCGGTGAAGACGAAGATCGGCGTGTCCGGGTCGACCAGGCCGTGGCGGCGGATCGAACGGATTTCTGCCAGCGTCCGCAGCACCTGCAGCGCGGCGTCGGGCTGGTCGCGCCCGGACCGCCCGGCGTCCAGGGGCATGCGCATGTCGAGCACGACTACGTCGTAGCGCCGCTGCAGCAGGCGGCGGACGGCCTGGTCGACGTTGGACGCTCCGGCCGGTGCGAACCCCGCCAGGCGGAACAACGTGGCCAGGCTCCGCCGCAGCGCCGGGTCATCGTCGGCGATCAGCACGCGGGGCGGCGACAGGCGGCGGGGGCGGACCTTCATTGCGTCCTCCCGTTGCGCTGGGGCAGGACGATCCGGAACCGCGCCCCGCATCCGGGGCGCCCCACTTCCTGTGCGGTGCCTCCATGGACTGCCGCCACGCGCCGCACGATGCTCAGCCCCAGCCCGAAGTGCCCGCAATCCTGCGAGTGGTACGGGCGGAAGACTTTCCGCTTCATCGCCGCCGGAACGCCCGGACCATTGTCGCAGACTTCGATGACCACATGCGAGCCGGCGCCCCGCCGCGACATGCGCACGCCGATGCGACCGCCGCGCCGCGGCACGAACCGACGCGCGTTCTCGAACAGCTCCACCACCGCCCGCTCGATCAGGTGCGGGTCGCCCCAGATCACCAACCGCCGCGGCAACTGCCACAAGAACCGCCGCCGCGCGTACTGGCGCCGCAACCGCGCCGTCAGATCGGCCAGATCAAATCGCACGAATTGCGGTTTCTGCCACGCCCGACCGTACCACATGGCGCTGGTCGCGGCGCCTTTGAGCATCTCGATCGACCGCGACAACTGCCCCAGCGCGTCCTTGCAGGAGGAGGCGGCTTGGCGCTGCAGGATTCCCATCGCCGCCTCGACGCCGGCGATGCGCCCCAGGAGGATGTGGCCGGCTTCGCGGGAGAACTCCGCCAGCGCGCACTCGATGCGCCCATTGAATGGAGGCTCGCAGAAACCGTCGATGCGCCCGCCGGACCGGCTGGGTCGCCCATCTTTGCACGCCATAATGCACAACCCAAAGATGGACAACAATACCCTGGATAGGAACAATACCTATGCGACCACGGCAGGGCAAGCAAAATGCAACCAGTCGTAGACGCGGCATGTCGGAACTTCGCCCCCAAGGGCGGGTTTTTATAGCAGGTCTTTTACCGGAAAGGTTCTCTATGATCACAATGTTGCTGGCAAAACGTATTCTGTTGGCTGTGGCGATGCTGGTAGCCGCCGCGGCGCTGGTGTACCCCTTCGCCCCCGCGGCCAAGGCCGACGGCGAGGCCAAGGCCCACAAGACTGACTGGCTGTACAAGGCCAAGTGGGGCGTCATGTTCCACTACACCGACCCCTGGCAGGGCGCCGGCACGATCGAGGAATGGAACAAGCGCCTGGATGGTTTCGACGTGGACGGTCTGGCCAAGCAGCTCAAGGAACTCGGCGCCGGCTATCTGATGATCACCAGCAAGCACGGCGGCAAGTTCACGCTGGCGCCCAACGCGGCGTTCGAGAAGGCCAACCCCGGCTGTACGCCCAAGCGGGACCTGATTGGCGACCTGGCCGAGGCGCTGGACAAGCAGGGCATCGGTCTGATGCTCTATTACGCTACGGGCATGGGCATCGACAAACCCAAGGTGGCCAACGTTACCGCCGAGGTGATCGGCGAGTGGTCGAAGAAGTACGGCAAGAAGGTGCGCGGGTGGTGGCTGGACAATAACGTCGGCGACCAGGACCTGCAGAAGCTCATCGCCGACGCCGCCCGCAGCGGCAATCCCGACACCGTCGTGGGTTTCAGCCCGCCCAAGGCCCCCAGCCCGAGGCGCAACAGCCCCCAGGACGATTACACCGCCGGAAATACCCACGCCCCGGGCCCGGCCCGGTGCTCCGGCCGCTTCGTCGACGGCGCCCAGTGGCACATCCTGACGTACCTGGGCAACAACTGGGCCGGCGTTCACAAGAAGGCCGGCATGCGCTTCAGCCCCGAGCGCGCCGCGGGCATGACGGCAGGAGCGCTGTCCAAGGGCGGCGTGGTGACCTGGGACGTCAAACCGCTGGCCAGCGGCCTCATCGACCCGGCGTACCTGCCCGGTCTCAAGGCCATTGGTGAAGCGGCCGCCAAGATCCAGCGATAAGGCCTATTTGGGATATCCCAGGTTTGGCAAGGTCGCCTCGGCCGAAGGCTTCAACGGCCAGACGGTCGCTTGCTTCAGTTGCGCCTGACCGCCTTCGGCGAAGAACGTCACCTCGCTGAAGGGGCCGATCTTCGCCCGCTTGTGCAGGCGGATCAAATTGTTGGCGTAGACGATGACGAAGTCTTTCGAGGCCGCCACGTGCAGGCTGAGCGTGTTCTTCTGCTCGGGCCAGGGCTTGAACGGAATCGCTACGCCGTCGACGGTCAGCGTGTCGCCCTCAAAGACGATCTCACTTTGCCCGATCTTGATGCCGGTTCGCTTGGCCGAGCCGACCTGGATGTCGGCGTCGATCTCCACTGGCGCGCCGCCGGTGGAAACGGTTTCCTTGCCCAGCGGCTTGTCGGCCAGCACCGTGGCCTTGGTCCGCAGCGGCGTCAGCTTGGGCAACACCACCAACCGAAGCTGGCTGTAGGAACAGAGCTTGCTGTGATAGTTGCGATCGGCTTTGCAGCCGGGGCAGCGGTTGACGACGGCAAAATCATTTTCGGTGACCACCGTCACGTTGCTGGACCCGTTGCCGACACAGTTCTTGGCGGTGACCGAGGGGCAACCGTAGTTGTACTCGGCGAAGCGGTGGTTGTGCCCGCCGTAGGCCTGCGTCACGCGCTTGACAACCTGGTGATACTCCCCGACGCCGGTGGGGAAGTGTACGAACTGGAAGATCCGCGCGCCGTCCTTGAGGCGGGCGAAGTCGGCCTTCATGAAGTCCGCCGCCGCCTGAGGCGCCTCGTCACCCCAGAGCCCTTGGGCCTTGGGGTTGCGCCAGTCAACGCCGACGAAATGGCAGCCGCCATAGTTGAACGACCAGCGGTGCGGACCGACGTACTTCGTCCACACGCCGTGACAAAACAGCGGGTGGTCCGGATGGTGCTTGTCCGGCGAAACGGTACAGCCGGTATTGTCGTGGTTTCCGGGGACGGCAAAAGTGGGCACGGGAAAGTTCGCCCGCTTGATGTTGGCGGCCAGGCGTCGGAAACTCATGATCGACTCCGGCGGCTGGGAGTAGTTGGCGTAGAGAACGTCGCCGGTCTCGAAGTGCATTCTGAGCATCGGACCCATCAGGGCGATGTCCCGGGCGACGCCGGGATATTCCCCGCCGGTGCCGTGCCCGTCGGTGGTGTGCATGAACGCGAAGGGCAGCGTCTGCTTGTCCTCCCGCAAACCGAAGTCCACGCCCTTGCCGGTGGGCACCTCGCTGAGGCGATAAAACCACTTGCCCGTCGGCCAATAGTTGCTCGGCCAGGTCATGCTGACGCACCGCGCCGGGTTCCAGGGAATCGCCGGGTCGGGCACGAGCGTCAGGGTGTAGGCCCCATCCTCGCCGGTGACGGCGAAGTGCATGCCGTCATTGACGCCCACGCCGGCCAGGCCCTTCTCGCCCGCATCCCGTTTGCCGTTGGCATTGGCATCGAGGAAGACGACGCCCTCGACCGCGGCGGGGGCTTTCTCGTTGAACGAGGCCTTTACCTCGTCGAGCACGTCTTGGGGAACCACAACCTTCGAGTCATCGACCGGTGGAGCTTCCTCGGCGGCCGGGGCGGCCCATAGCGGCGCGCACAAGACCAGAATGGCCACGATCGTCCATTTTTTCATAGCATGTTCTCCTGCAAACAGTTCAGCGGTGAGCGAGTTCGGCTGAGCGATCGAAGTAACGTTTGATTCCGGCCGGCGTGACATTCCAGGGAATGTGGTTACCGATACACATCATATAACCCCCGGTCATCCGCGCGGTTTCGATCATCGAGTCGACCATCGCGTCGATCTCGTCGGGGTTGTTGCGGGTCAGGACGCGGTTGTCGCCCTCGCCGGCCAGGAACAGGTTCTTGCCGGCGTGGCGGCGGGCGATGGCCTTGTAGTCGGTGTAGGGCTCGGAGATGATCCCGCGGGCGCCGCAGGCGATCACGTCGTCGGCGTAGGCGTCCATGTTGCCGTCGGCCATGAAGATCACTTCCTTACCCGCCGCGCGAACGATGCCCCAGAACTCTTCGTAGCGCGGGAAGACGTACTTGTGCATCCACTTGGGCGAGCAGACCGGTCCGCGCGAGGTGACGATGTCGTCGTGGCAGGTGACGAACTTCACCGGCAGACGCGCGAAGACGCGGAACAGCCGGCGGTTGATCTCGGCAAACTCGTTCATGATCCGCTCGAAGCGGTCGTCCAGGCAGCACTCCAGAAACAGCTCCCATCCGAACGTCAGCAGCGGCCACATGAACATCGTGTTGTAGAACCCGCATCCGGCGTCGGAGCCCTCGGGGGCTTTGTCGCCCCACTCGGCCGGGTAGCCGCGGCGGTACTCCTGGTACAGCCGCTGCTCGTCGCGGAAGTCATGGCCGTCGACGATGGGCCATTTGGAGAAGTCGCCCACCTCGAGCGGGCTGAACTTGAAGACGTCCTCAGCCGACTTGAACATCGATTCGCCGTGGACCCACGAGGCGCTCTCGCCGTCGCCCCAGCGCACGGTGTGGCGATCGGGGTCGGAGCTCTTTCCGGTCAGATCCATCTCGGGGCGCGGGCGTGGGTCGTCCTTGTCGGGAATCCACAGCCCCAGTTGCGGATACAGCTCGGCGAGCTTCTGGCGGCAGAGTCGCGGGTGGTCGTAGTAGTCGATCCCCGTCATGTACGACTCGGCGTCCGGGCACGACCAGTGTTCCCAGTGCGGAATCCGCCGCGGCGCCAGTCCCATCAAGGCCAGATAACGATCGGAGGGTTTATTCTGTTCGCTCATACTCTTCCTGTATCAAAGCCGGCACGGCGCCGGGGCTTTCCGCCGCGCCGGCAGGGCGGGCGAATCGCGCTGCGAGTATAGCGACTGCAGCCGCGGCACGCGACGCAGTTTTGTGCTGAGCATCCACCGCCGGCGCGGCCGCGGCGGCAGCGGCGTCATCGATGTGGCCCCTCGGCGGGCGCGGTTCTATTTCCAGATGACCTTGAACTTGCCCAGCGTCAGGGAGCGTCTGAAGCGCGTCAGGCCCTGGCGGTCGGTCGTGAAATGTTTGAGTTGCCACTCCGGCGACTTGATCTCCAGGTTCGTCCGGTTGTTGATGATCGAGAGCTGGAACTCCAGGCGGTAAGACTGCATCGCCTCGCGGTGGCGGTAAGGGGTGTGGTACACCAGCCGCCGGTTGGAGATGAGGATCCCGCTCATGCCGTCTTCGGTGCGCTGCAGGTCGCGGTCGGGCACGTAACCGATGAACTCCTCGCCGTCCTGGCACTCGAACCATTGCTGGATGCGGTTCTGGACCGTCAGGGGCACCAGCGCCCAGCGCGACTCGCTGGTGTGCTCGATGAACTCGTGCAGCTTGGCGTGTTCGGGGCTGCCGCCCCCGCCGGCGGCGACCATGAACTCCTCCGCCCGGCGCAGGTTGCCGATCTGCAGGCGGCACCAGCCCTGGGCGGTGTCGCTGTTGACCTGGATCTGGGCGGAGATGATCCCGCTGCTGCCGCACATGTCGCACAGCCAGTAGGGCATGGCGTTGTCGGCCGGGCGAGGCACGTTCGGCACGCGTGGCAGGCGGGCCAGCACGTCTTTGGTCGAGACATCTTTCACGTCGTGGCTGCGGAGCACCATTTCGCCGGCGCTGCGCTCGGCTTCGAGTGAAATACTCGTCGTCAGTTGCGGCGCGAAGATGATCACGTGCGCGTCGAGGTGATGGCCGGTGCTGCACTGCAGGCACCGGCGGGGCATCGTGCAGCGGAACGACTCGTCCAGCAGGCGGTCGGCGGGAAACTCGAACAGCGCGCTGGTGCGTTCGAACTGCACCAGCCGCAGCGGTCCGTTGGAGATCGCGTGCGTGGCGGCAGGGGAAGGCTGGTCGAGGTCGATGGGCCTGTGCACCGGCGGCGCCGGCGCCGAGGCGTCGTCTTCCTCGTCCTCGTCGCTGAGCCAGTCGACGATGATGTCCTCGGGCGCTTCGATGACTGGAAGCTGAAATCGCTGGCGGCAGTTTCCGCAGCGCGCGTTCTGGCCGCTGTATTCCGGCGGCACGTTCAGGATTGTTCCGCAGTGCGGACACTGCGCCTGGCGCTGACGAATCAATACGTCTTCGCTCATGGGTAACCCTCCAGCAGGCATATCTTGCGAACCGGTCATAGCCCTCTCCGCGGTCGAACGCCGGCGGTGCTCTTTCGCCCGGACCCGTTATCCGAGGCTGCCGCCGTAACGCGACACTGTCCACGCCCTGGTCTGACACGAAAACCCGGCAAAAAATGCACAATTTCAGGCGCCAGAACTGCCCTCCGAAACGACCGGCCGGCGGCACCTCGCACCGTCTGGGTCGCTCAAGACCCTTCCTTGCCGTCGGGTCTCGACTCACCTTACACACGTGATTCTAGTCTGAAGTCGGAATTCTGTCAATGAGGTAAAACGGCCACTTACCGGTCAGCTTTCCTCGTAAGCCCGCAGACAGGTGATTGCTTCCCACGTCAGATCGACCAGCGCCTCGGCGCGATGTCCGCTCTCGTCGCCCCAGATCTGGCCCATCAGGCGAGCCAGGTTTTCGCGGGCGGCGGGGGCCTGTTCCACCACCGCCCAGGGCAGACCGGCCGAGAGGCCTCTCTGGCGGGCCATCATCAGCACCGCCGCGGCGGCGCCCAGGGCGAGGTTGCGTGGTTTGATCCCCGCCTCCATCGCCAAAACCATCGTGCCATAGAGACGGTCGTGGTATCCCAGTTTGCGCAGCGGGTCCCGCGTGACGCGCGAGACCAGATCGTTGAGATGCAGGCACGCCATCCGCTCCAGCAGGTCTTCGGCGTATGCGCGATACCCCTCGGGCGTGAACAGCGCATCGCCCAGCCCCGCGTGACGCTTCAGCAGGGCCTGGCCGCTCTCTTCCAGGAACGCCGCACGGGCGATGCGCATGATCCACTCGTCCGCACCGGCCGCGGCGATCGTCTGATACCCGCGGAACTGCGCCAGGTACCCGATGAGCGAATGGACGGCGTTGTGCCCGTAGAGCTTGGCTTCCTCGAAGGGCAGCAGGTCGTCCTTCTCGACGAAGACCTCGATGCCCCGCCGCGCCGGCGGGCGCACGCGGGAGACCAGGATGTGGTTGAACTCCTCGACGAGGACGGCCTTGGTCAGTCCCGGCGTCATCGGCGCCAGGTTGAGCCGGTCGATGGTTTCGACGTCGCTGATGACGCCGCTCATTTTCCCGATGACGGTGTTGAGGGTCTGCACCTCGGCCAGCCGCTGCGGCGATCCGTGCCGGGCCAGCGCCTCGGCGAGGCGTTCGGCGGCGTGGTTGTGATTTTCGGCGGCGTAGATCAGCGTGGGCAGGTGGTTTCCCCGCCCGTCGAGCCCGGCGGCGATCATCGCTGCCACGCTGGCCGCTCCGGCGGCGTCATAGAACTTCACGCTGGGAAGGGCGGTGGCCATCTCGCAGGACTCGCGCACGGCTTCGACGATCCGCCGCCGCCCCGCCGACTCGGAAGGGTTGCACAACTCGACGCCGGCCACGGCGATCTTGTCGATCCCGTCGCTGCGGGCGACGTTGATGGTGTAGCAGTTGCCAGCCGCCCGCACCGCCGCGACCAGATCGGCGTCGACCTCGGCGACGACATAGCGCCCGAAGTTGCCCGACAGGTAGGCTTCCAAAAGGAACAAGCCGCTCTGGATCGGTCCAAAGCCGAAGCCGACGAACGTTCTGTTTTCATGGCCGCTCATGATGGTCGCCGCCGAAACGGGTGGGCACATTATACGTTTCCGTATCCCGGCAAGCCCCTTTAGAATACTAGCGTAATGTCTTTTCGAGGATGTGCCATGGCTGTCACGCGCGGAAAATTCGTTCCGGTCAAACTGTCGCTGGCCGAGTTGCTGGGAAAGGATTACGTCCAGGCGGTGGCGGCTGCCCGGTCGGCCCTGACGGGCGAACCGGCGGCGCCGCTGCGGGCGGCGGCGCGGCGCAGGATCGACTTCTTCCCCGTCGCGATGCAGCGGGCCCTGGCGGCCCGCCTGGCCGACGTGGGGCGCCGCGTCTCCAGACCTTGCGCCAGCACTGCCGCCGGGGCCTCGACGGCGACCTTCGAGGCCGTCACGCGAACGCAGGCCTCACCCGCCAGCGGATGGGGGTACTACCGCATCGGCGAGGACGGGCGGTTGTACCTGCTGTCCAAGAGCGAACACTATCACACGCCGCTGGGGCACTCGTTCCCCGGGTACGAGCTGGGGCGGCTGGCCCAGACGCTGGGCATCTGCCAGGCCACCCACAACAACACGCGCGGGCACATCACGCGGCTGCTGGAAGGGGAGTTGCTCCGGGCCGCCAACGGCGCCGCCCGCGGCGGGCTCAGCGAGGTGCTCAACCTCCAGACCGGCTCCCTGGCATGCGAGGCGGGCATCAAGATGATGCTGGCGCGGTTCTACCAGTCTCAGGACGACTCGCCGCCGGCGCCGCAGCGCCGCGTGCCGGTGATGATCGTCATCGGCGACAACGAAGGCGGACGCGGCGCCAACTATCACGGCACGACGATGTTCGGCCAGATGCTGCGCGGGATGTGGCCGGGCCTCGAGCGGCGGCTGGATCGGGCGGACGTCTGGAAGGTCGTCGCCGTGCGGGCCAACAACATGGCCGAACTTGAGGCCGCCTTCGCCAGGTACGACCGCGGGCGGTACAAGATCGCCGGAATGAGCCTCGAACTGGTGCTGATGAATTACGGCGGGCTGCGGTTGACGCCGGCATTTGCCCGAGCGGCCCAGCGTCTTTGCCGCCGTCACGACGCGCCGCTGATGATCGACGAGATCCAGACCTGCCTGTGGAGCCCCAGGCTGTACATGTACCGCGAGTACGGTCTCAAGCCCTCGCTGGTGGTGATCGGCAAGGGCTTTTCCGGCGGTGAATACGCCGCCTCGCGGTTGCTGATCGACAGGAGCCTCGACCGCCTTCCGCAGTTCGGCGCCCTGGTGACCAACGGGCAGGAAGAGCTGGCGTCGCTGGCGTACCTGGTGACGATGCGATGGGCGGCCGCCAACGCCGAGGCGACGGCGGCTGTGGGCGATTATTATCAGTCGCGCCTGCACGAGCTGGCTGCGCGCTATCCGCGGCTGATCTCGACCGTCGAGGGCAGCCGGCACCTGGCGTCGGTCTACTTCCACGATCTGGAGATCGTCAAGCGGTTCGTGGCGACGTTGGCCGGGGGCGGGCTGGATATTTCCGTCCAGACCTACAAGGCCGCCTGCCCGCCCGGAGCGCTGACCAAGCTGCCGCTGATCGTCGACGCCAAGGTCGTCGACCTGGTCATCGCCCGAATGGATGCCGCCCTGAGTTCAGTAGCACGGGCGTCTCGCCCTTGAGGAGCATGGGCGCGACGGGTGCCACACACAACTCCGTTGTGCGTGTCCCCGACCGCAAAGGCGGAGAGCATGGGCGAGACGCCCATGCTACTCACGGGCAGGATGCCCGTGCTACTCTATAACGTCCGTGCTACGCCGGAGAATCCTGATGCCCCAAGACGTGCTGCTGGGAATCGACCTGGGCACCACCGCGCTGAAGGTGGCGGCCGTCGGCGCTTCCAACGGTCGTTTGCTTGGCGTGGCGTCGGCGACACTTCCCGTTGACAGCGCCCCCGACGGTACGCGCGAGCAGCGCCTGGCGGATGTCGATGCGGCGTTGGCTCGCCTGAGCGGCGCCCTGCGGCGCAAGCTCGGCAAGGACTGGCAGCGCGTGGCGGGGGTCGGTCTGGCCGCCCAAGGCGGCAGCGCGATCATCGCCGACGCCGCTACCGGCGAGGCTTTAACGCCCATGCAGCTCTGGAACGACTCGCGTCCGCTGGGCCTGCTGCCAGCCATCGCGGCGTTGAAGCCGGCGCCCTACTGGCGGCGGCTGTCGTATTTGTCCGATCCGGGCGCGGGGCTGGCGCGGATCGCCTGGCTGCGGCGCCGCCGCGGCGGCGAGAGGCTCTTTCGCAAGGGCAACATCTATGTCGGGGCCGGGGAGTACGTCTACTTCAAACTCACCGGTCAGTGGCGCCAGGATGCCGGCAACGCCCTGCAGATCGGCTGCTACGACGCGCGGCGGGGCGAACTGGTGGACGAGCCGCTGTCGCTGGTGGGGCTGGACCGATCGTTCGTGGCCCCGATGCGCCAAGGGCACCAGACCCATCCTCTCGGCGCCGCCGGCGCCAGGCTGCTGCATCTGCCGCCGGGCCTGCCGGTAGCGGGGCCTTACATCGATCAAGAGGGTGGGTATCTCAGCGCAGCGGCGGCATCGTCGCGGCCGTTGCAGCTTTCGCTGGGTACGGCGTGGGTGGGCAACTTCGTCTGCCCGCACCAGGCGGTTCCCCGCGATGGGTTCAATCTCGTGCTGCCCTCGCCGGCGGGGTCCGGTGCGATGGTCATCCGCGTGATGCACGCCGGGGCTATCACCTGGGACTGGGCGGTGCGCACGTGCGTGGGCAGCGGGCGCGGGGCGATGTCGGCCGCCGAGGCGATCTTCCGCCGCCGGCTGCTGGCGCCGCCGGCTCTGACAGCCATGCCGTGGCTGACCGCGCCCAATGCGATCGACCGCGCCGCCGCCGGCAGTGGGGGGCTCGTCGGCATCTCGCCGCACACCAGTTCCGACGACATGCTGCGGGCGATGGCCGAGGGTTTATGCTATGAACTGGCGCGCGTATTTGAGAGTGTTTTGTGGCATGGGCGCAGCGCCCGTGCCGCCATTGACGCGGTGGTGCTGACCGGCGGAGCCGCCAACGGCTGGCAGTTCCGCCAAATGCTCGCGGGCCTGCTGGCGCCGCTGCCGGTGCTGCAGGTCGGTGCTGACGAGCCCGCTGCCGCACGCGGAGCGCTCTGGGCCTTTAGCAGAAAAGCCGCCGCCGTCGCGGTGCGCCCCTGCCCGCCGCCGCCCGTTGCCGTGCGAAGAGCCCTGGGCGAGGGACTGCACCGCTATCGCCGACTGTGTGAGGTCTTATCCAAAGGTCTGGGCCCCGCGGCCGCCGACCTGCTGACATAGTGGAGTGCCTTCGATGAAGCCCCGTGCCGGACTGCTGCCGCTGTATCTGAAACTCTACGACGACGCCCTGCCCGAGATGCGGGCGGTGCTCGAACCGCTGCTGGACAAGATCCAGACCGGCTTGCTCAGCGCCGGACTGGACGTGACCCGCGCGCCGATCTGCCGCGTCGCCGGCGAGTTTTCGCAGGCCGTCGCCGAACTCGAAACCGCCGGCGCCGACGCGCTGGTGTGCCTGCACCTGGCGTACTCGCCTTCGTTGGAATCGGTGGACGCCCTGGCGGCTTCGCCGCTGCCGCTGATCATGCTCGACACGACGCTGGATGAGTCATTCGGGCAAAGCGTCGATCCGCAGCGGCTGCTCTACAATCACGGTATCCACGGCGTGCAGGACCTGGCGTGCATGCTCCGCCGCCGCGGGCGCTCGTACGAAGTTGTGGCTGGGCACTGGGAGAAGTCTGACGTGCTGGCGCGGACCGCCGAGGCCGTGCGAGCCGCCCGGGCGGCTAGGCGCCTTCGCGGCGCCCGCGTGCTGCGCATCGGGGCGGTCTTCGGCGGCATGGGCGACTTCGCCGTCGAGCCGCAGGTGCTCGCCGCGCAACTGGGCATGAGCGTCACGCAGATGCAGGCGGCGGACCTGACCGAGCCCGCCCGCGCGGTCACCGACTCCCAGATCGCCCAGGAAATGCAGCGCGACCGCGACGCGTTCATCTGCGAAGCCCCCGCCGACGTTCACGCGTATTCGACGCGCGTCGGCCTGGCGATGGCCGCAGTGCTCGATCAGGGGCGCTACGACGCTTTCAGCATGAACTTCGCCGCATTCGACTCGCCCGACGAACCCGTCTGCACCGTGCCCTTTCTGGAAATCTCCAAAGCCATGGCGCGGGGCATCGGCTATGCGGGCGAGGGCGACGTGCTGACAGCCGCCATGGTCGGCGCACTGCTGGCCGCCTGGCCGAAAACTACCTTCACCGAAATATTCTGCCCAGACTGGCAGGGCGGGTCCATCTTTCTCTCGCACATGGGGGAGATCAATCCCGCTGTGGCCGCCGGCAAGGCGCTGCTGTGCGAGAAGGACTTCCCCTTCACCCCCGCGCGCAATCCGGCGATGCTGGCGGCCGCCCCCGCGCCGGGCCCGGCGACGTTTGTGAACCTGGCGCCTGGACCCAACGACACGTTCCGCCTGATCGTCGCGCCGGTGGAGGTGCTGGGCGGCGGTACGCACCCGGACATGCGCAAGACCGTGCGTGGATGGATCAAACCCCGCCGCCCACTGGAGCGGTTCCTCGAAGATTTCTCCCGCGCCGGCGGCACGCACCACAGCGCCCTGATCCTGGGCGACCATACGCCGGGGATCAAGATGATGGCGAACTTCGCAAATATCGAGTGTATCGTGATCGAATAAAGAGGGGACGACACAGAGAGACAGAGACGCAGAGACAGGGACCAAGAGGGGACGACACAGAGTGACCGAGACGCAGAGATTGAGCAAAGGGTTTGGCAACAATGAAACATCCAGACAAGACCCCTCTTAATCTTCTTTGCCACCAATGTTTTTCTCTTCTCTCTGTTCCTCTGCGTCTCTGTGTCGAATTTCCCCTCCCCAGGAACCAGGAATGATCGAGATCAAACCAGTTGACCGCAGTTTTTATCAAGACCGCCTGGCCGGGTTTCTCCCGCCCAAGGTGATCGACATCCACACGCACGTCTGGCCGGCGCAGCACGCTCAGGGGGACACCACCGGCCGCACGGCGTCGTGGCCGATGCGCGTCGCGGCGGTCTGCCCCGTCGAGGACCTGCTGGAGATGTACCGGCTGATGTTCCCCGACAAGCAGGTCACGCCGTTGATCTTCGGCAACCCGCTGGTGCAGGGCGCCATCGACGAGATGAATGCGTACGTCGCCGCGGCGGCGGCAGCCCATTCGCTGCCGGCGCTGCTGCTGACGAGGCCCGAGTGGACCGCCGAGGTGGTCGAAGAGAAGATCGCCTGCGGACGGTTTCTCGGGGCCAAGGTCTATCTCAGCTATGCGCCGGCGTCGATCGCGCCGGGGCAGATCCGCATTTTCGACTTCCTGCCGCATCACCAGCTCGAGCTGTTCGACCGCCACGGGTGGATCGTCATGCTGCATATCCCGCGGGTCGACCGCCTGCGCGACCCGCTGAACCTGGCCGACCTGATCGAGATCGAGCGGCGCTACCCGCGCGTGCGGTTGATCGTCGCCCACGTCGGTCGGGCGTACTGCCCCGAAGACGTCGGCAACGCCTTTGACGTGCTCTCGGATACGCAGCACATGTGCTTCGACATCTCGGCCAACACCAACGCCGAGGTGTTCGAGCGGCTGCTGGCGGCGGTCGGGCCGCGGCGCGTGCTGTTCGGCTCCGACATGCCCATCACGCGCATGCGCATGCGGCGCATCTGCCAGGACGGGCGATACGTCAACATCATCCCGCGCGGGCTCTACGGCGACGTGTCGGCCGACAAGCACATGCGCGAGGCCGACGGCGACGAGGCTGCCCGCCTGACGCTGTTTCTGTACGAAGAGATCAACGCCTTCCGCCGCGCCGCCGAGGCGCAGGGGCTCTCGGCTGGCGACGTGCGGGACGTGTTCTACAACAACGCCCGGCGGATGATCGCCGCCGCCGGAGAGGACAGCCAATGAAAACGCTTCGAGTTGGGTTCGTGGGCTTCGGGTTCATCGGCAAAGTCCACGCATACGGGTACATCAACCTGCCGCTGTTCTACAACCTGCCCGTTAAGGCGCAGATCACGCATGTCTGCACCAGCAGCGACAAGAGCGCCCAAGCCGCCGCCGCCCAGATCGGCGCGCGCTACGGAGTGACGGACTTCCGGACCATCACGGAAAACCCCGACGTGGACGTGGTGCATATTTGCACGCCCAACCACCTCCACCGCGAGGCGCTGCTGTCGGCGATGGCCGCCGGCAAGCACATCTACTGCGACAAGCCCCTCACCGCCACGCTGGCCGAAGCGCGCCAGATCGAAGCGGCGCTGCCGGCCTACACGGGCACCGCCCAGATGACGCTGCAGAACCGGTTCTTTCCTGCGACGATGCGGGCCAAGCAGCTCATCGACGAAGGCTTTGTCGGCCGCGCGATCGAGTTCCGCGCCGCGTACCTGCACTCGGGCAGCGTGGACGAAAAAGCCCCGCTGAAGTGGAAGCTCTCCGCCGCCGCCGGCGGGGGGGTGATCGCCGACCTGGGCTCGCACGTGCTGGACCTGGTTCACTGGCTGCTGGGCGACTACGAGCGGGTGCTGGCGGCGACGACGATCGCCTACCCGACGCGGCCGTCAGCCGACGACCCTTCGCGCCAGGTGACGGTCGACGCCGAAGACAGCGTGATGCTGCTGGCGAAGATGGCCGGCGGCGCGCTGGGCACGATCGAAGCGAGCAAGATCGCCACCGGCGCCGAAGACGAAATCCGCTTCGAAATCCACGGCACCCGAGGCGCCCTGCGGTTCAACGGCATGGACCCTCACCACCTGGAAGCCTACGACCTGGGCGCGCCTGACAAACCCACCGGAGGCCTGCGCGGCTGGACGAAGATCGACACCGGCCAACGCTACCCTGCCCCCGCCAGCGGCCTGCCCGGCGCCAAAATGGCCATCGGCTGGACGCGCGCCCACATGGCCTGCCTGGCGAATTTCGTCAGCGACATCCTCGCCGGCCGCCCCGGCGATCCGGGCCTGCGGCAGGGAGTCTACATCCAGAAGTTGATCGACACCGTTGCCCGATCCGCCACCGCGCAGCAGTGGACAAAAGTCTAGCCCCGGTCCGGGTGCCACGCACAACTCCGTTGTGCGTGCCCATGTGCGCTGTACGAGAGAGAGCCGTTGAATGGGAAAGGGATGGCCCTGGCGTTTGAGGGCCTCTCTTCGAAACGTACGGTCGGGGACACGCACAGCGGAGCTGTGCGTGGCACCCCTGCTGATGCGCGATACCCCCGTCCGGGTGCCACGCACAACTCCGTTGTGCGTGCCCATGTGCGCCATGCTGAAGTAACCGTTAAATGGGAAAGGAACAGCCCTGAGGTTTGAGGGTCTCTCTTCGAAACGTGCGGTTCAGGGACACGCACAGCGGAGCTGTGCGTGGCACCCGGCGGAGGGGGAACTTGTGTGGGATGTTCTGATGTGATAAGGTGCCGGCCATGCAGATACGTGGGGAAAAACATCGAAAACTGTGCCAGCGATGGGATGTGCCGTATGGGGTGCATTATCTGACGTTCTCATGTTATCGGCGGCAGCCGTTCTTCGGCAGCGAGAGAACGTGTCGGTGGTTCTTGGAGTGTCTGGATCAGGCGCGGGCGCGGCAGGGATTTCATCTGTGGGCGTGGGTCATCATGCCTGAGCATGTCCACGCCCTGATTTCTATCCCAAATGAGGCACAGATCAGCGCCATTCTCAGGTCGATCAAGTATCCCTTGGCGCGGCGGGCGATTTTGTGGGCCAAAGAAAACCGCCCGGACCGGATGGGTTCGATGGAAGTGATCGGACCGGACGGGATCGTCTCGTACCGGTTCTGGCAGCGCGGCGGGGGGTACGACCGGAACATGCGATCGACTCGCGATGTGCATGAGAAGATACGGTATATCCACAACAATCCGGTGCGGCGGGAGTTGGTCCGGCGGCCGGAGGATTGGCCCTGGTCAAGCTGGCGCGCCAATCAAACGAGAGAAGACATACCTCTGCGAATCGACCGCGAGACGATTCCAATCCTTGTTGAATAGCCGAGCGTCAGGGACACGCACAGCGGAGCTGTGTGTGGCACCCTGCTGGTGCGCGATACCCCCGATCCGGGTGCCACGCACAACTCCGTTGTGCGTGCCCATGTGCGCTGTGCGCGAGAAGTTGTTGAATGGAAGAGGCGCGGCCCTGATCGGTTGAGGGTCTTTCGTCGAAACGTGCGGTCGGAGACACGCACAGCGGAGCTGTGCGTGGCACCCCTGCGGTGCGTGATGCCCCCGGTCCGGGTGCCACGCACAACTCCGTTGTGCGTGCCCATGTGCGCTGTGCGCGAGAAGTTGTTGAATGGAAAAGACGCGGCCCTGATCGGTCGAGGGTCTTTCGTCGAAACATACGGTCGGGGACACGCACAGCGGAGCTGTGCGTGGCACCCCGGTTGGGCGGAGTGCGATGTGGCGTCAGTTACTTCTTAGCGCCCTTGGCGGCTTTGCTCTTTTTGGGCTTCTTGACGTTCTTGCGCGGGGCGTTGCTGCCTTTTGCCATGGTCGGGTTTCCTTACGGTATCAACTGTTTGGTGAATGACTCGACGGGGAACGCCAGACCGGGGGCGTCGCTGCCGTCAAGTTCGCAGCGGAGGTAGACGTGGCTGTGATTGATGTTCAGCGGCGCACCCTGCAGCAGTTGGGTCAGGGCGACCAGGGCCTTGTACTGCTCGGGACCGGGGGCGACTTTCGAGAAGTCGCCGATCAGGCAGACGCTGATGGTTTCGGCGTTGAACGAGGCAGGCTGACCCGCGACGCCCAATCCGGCGGCCTGGCGTTTCCACAACGCCGAGGCATGGACGGCCGTTCCGTTGGAAGATTCAACGACGACGAAGTGGCATCGGCGGGCGATGTCGCTCTCGACGGAGGGGGAGGAATGGATGACGATGTGGCGCCATCGCGAGGGGAGCATGGGGGCGTCGGTGTCCAGCAGTTTCGCATCGAGCACGGGCGGCTGAGGCGCTACGACGACGGCGGCAATCTCTCCCGGCGGGAGCGGGTCGCCGCTCATCATCCAAAGCAACAACGCGCCGCTTGTCATGGAGATCAGCAGCGCCAGCAGCGTTTTGACTGTACGTGGTTCTACCATGTGCCGTCCGGCCTTCACGTTTTGCCCCAGGCGAGCATCCGGCTGTCTGGGGATTCTATGGCTGCTATCGGTCAGTGGCAATCTTATTCGCGAGAAAAAATTCGGGCAAAAGCGGAGAAATGGGTCCAAAAGAGGCCGCCGGGTAAAGCCGGCCCGCCAACGGCGGATAGGGGAACCCATGAAGGGGCGTTAGTGCGTCATTCCACGCCCAACACGCTGCCGTCGTTGCGGGCGACGAGGCGCCGCCCGGGAGGCACGATGGTAAAATCGTCGTCCCACCGCCCGGCAAAGAGCTTCTCCAGCAGCGTCCAGTCGCCCCGGAGCAGCTCGAAGTCCCACTGGCGCTGGGCCGCCTCGGCGCGGGTCTTGGCGATGGCGGCCGATTCGTCGCACGCGTCCATCTGCAGATAGCAGAAGCGGCTGTAGTTCTTCGTCCAGTCGCCCAGGCTTTCGAGGATGAAGTCGGCGTTTTCCTTGCCGTACTTGGCGACCATGCCCTCGTAGTCGTCGGCCAGCCCGAGCTTGCCCATCACGCCCTGGCGATCGTACGCCGGGCGGTCGTAGCCTTCCCCCGGGGTGACGTTTCGCTCCGACCACCCCGTGGTCATGTAATACGTGCCGGGGTGCTTGTCGAAGTACGCCTGGTACGCCCCGCGCGAACCAAAGAAGAACGTCACGCAGTCGTGGGCGCGGGGGATCACCAGCGGCCGCGTGCGGGCGGTCAGGCCGACCAGCCCGTCGTTGCAGCGGGCGTAGCCCAGCAGGATGGCCTCGTAGCGCCCTTCGGCGTCGGCGGCGTCGACCGCCGCCTGCACGCGGGCGATCATGTCGGCCCGCTCCAGGTCGTGCAGACCCTTGCGCAGGAACTCGACGTCGACCTGGTGAACGCTCCGCGCCGCCAGCAGGCACGCCTCGCGATAAATAATCTCACAGCCGATGAATTTGTACACGCTCATGGCACCACTATACGGCGCAGAATCGCTACAAAGAAATGAATGCTTTGCCAAAAGCGCTCCTCTATCATGCAGGCATGCGAAACCTCCTGATCCTGACAAGCGTCCTGCTTCTTGCAGCCGCGGCGTTATGCACCGCTTCGCCACCGGCGACGACGACGGCGCCGGCGGCCGGCGGCGAGTTCTCGCTGGTCGTGCTGCCCGACACGCAGATCTATGCGATGAAGCATCCGGACATCTTCCACGCCCAGACGAAGTGGATCGCCGACAACGCGGCTGCGCTCAATATCAAGTACGTGCTGCACGTGGGCGACATCACCAACGACAACGTGCCTGCGCAGTGGACGGTCGCGCGGGCGGCGATGGGGCGGCTGGACGCCAAGGTGCCCTACGCCCTGTGCGTGGGCAATCACGACATCGGCGCCGGCGGCACCAGCCGCGACCGCAGCACGCTCATGGGCCGGTACTTCACGCTCGACCAGCTCAAGGCCGCCCCGACCTTCGGCGGCGTGTACGACAAGGAGCCCGCCGGCGTCTCGAACAGTTTTCACACCTTCGAAGCGGCGGGCAAGAAGTGGCTCGTGCTGGCGCTGGAGTTTGCCCCGCGCGACGACGTGCTGCGCTGGGCAGCCGAGGTCGCGGCCGCCCACAAGGACCACCGCGCCATCGTCATCACGCACGGGTACATGTATCCCGACGGGCTGCGCTACGACCAACCCCTGCGCCAACCGTACCACACCAGCCGCTATCGCGTCGGGCGCGACGGCAACGACGGCCAGCAGATATGGGAAAAGCTCGTGTATCCCAGCGAGAATATCCGCCTGGTCGCGTGCGGGCACGTGTGGACGGTTGGCCGCCGCAGCGACGCCAACGCCGCGGGCAAGACCGTTCACCAGATGGTGGTCGACTACCAGACCGCTCCGCGCGGCGGCGAAGGATATCTGCGCGTGATCAAGTTCTCGCGCGACGGCGAGTCGGCCGACGTGTACGACTACTCGCCCGTGCTGGACAAGATCAACCCCGCCCCCGGGGCGAGCTTTCATTTGGACTTCACCGCAGCGCCGCAGTCGAAACCCCAGGCCACGAGCCGACCGGCGATATCTACTACTACCAGGCAAACGACGGGAAAACATTGATGATTCGCCAACCGCTGTCGCGAGATGAAGTGATCAAGGCCATCGAGCACCGCCGCCCCAGCCGCGTGCCCATGATGATTCACCAGTGGAACTGGGCCGGGGCCTTCGGCGAGCGCACGGCCGAGGTCGAGGCCATCCAGGCCGAGTACCCGCAGGACTTCTTCCAGATCATCCCGCGCATGCCCAACCACTGGGACGATCTGGCCAACGGCGGCCACATCCCCGGGTATTCGTGGATGCACACGCCGCCGCCGGCGGCCTCCGGGCCGGCCAAAGGGCACGACGCCAACGTCGCGATCACCGACTGGGCGATGCTGGATGACATGCTGGCGGCCTGGCCGGACCCCAACCTGCCGCAGATGTACGAAGGCGCCGCCGAGCACCTGGCCGCCAACGCCGGCGGGCGGTACACGGGCATTCACTGGTGGTTCTGCCTGTACGAGCGGCTGTGGTCGCTGCGCGGGATGGAGAACATCCTCTGCGATTTCTATCTCAATCCTGAGCCGGTGCATCGGCTGATGGACGCCCTGACGGACTTCTACTGCGGCGTGATCCGCCGCGGGGGTGAGCTGGGCGTCGACTGCGTCTACACCACCGACGACATCGGCATGCAGACCGGGCCGATGTTCGGCATCGACGTCTTCCGCGAGTTCTTCAAGCCGCGCTACCAGCGCATGATCAAGACCGCCCACGACTGCGGGATGCACTTCTGGCTGCACACCTGCGGCGACGTGCGGCTGTTCATGGAAGACTTCATCGAGATCGGCCTGGACGTGATCCACCCGATCCAGAAGTACACGATGAACGAGCGCGAGGTCGCCGAGCGCTTCGGCGGGCGCATCTGTTTCTGGACGGGCATGGACGTGCAGCAGATTCTCCCGCGCGGAACGCCCGAGGACGTGCGCCGCGAGGTGCGGTTCATGATCGACACCTACGACCGCCCCGAAGGCGGCTGCATGGTTACCGCCGGCAACGGCATCACCGCCGACGTGCCGGTGGAGAATCTGCGGGCCTTCTATGATGAAACGTACAACTATGGCCTGACGCACCGGCAAAGGTAGATCTTTCCCCATTCGCGCAATTCGTGACATTCGTGGACGTAACATCCCCGCCCCCGAACTTGCAGAAACTCAAAGCTCTGCGAAATCTTCTTCGAGTTGCTTGAGCGCTTTGCGATGGGCGAGCCTGGCGACCGAGCCCATGCGGTCGATGATCATGCGGCCGTCGATGTGATCGCATTCATGCTGGAAGCAGCGGGCCATGAGGCCCTGGGCGGTCTGCTGGAAGCGGCGGCCTTCCAGGTCGATCGCTTCGAGCACGACCGTGTTGTATCGCTTGATGCGGGTGTAGATCGAGGGGAAGCTCAGGCAGCCTTCTTCGTCATCGGCGGGATCGCTCTGCTCGACGATGCGCGGGTTGATGTAGGCCATGACGCCTTCGCCGGTCTCGTCGGGCACGCCGGCCAGGAATAACCGCACCGTCACGCCGACCTGGCAGCCGGCCAGTCCCACGCCGGAGGCCCTGCTCAGGATGGCGGCCATGCGCTGGGCCAAGGCTCGCACGGCGTCGTCGACGGCGTCAATGGGGGTGGACACTTCGCGCAGGCGCGGGTCGGGATAGTGAATGAGTTTCAGCGCCGGCAGGTCCGCGGAACGAATTTTCTCAGCAGAAGTCACGTCACCCCATCCTATCAGGCGGCGGGCGGTCAAATCAACCCGAAGACCCTCGTTTGCACCACTGGTCCATGACGATGGCGATGTCGGGCAGGGCCTGGATGAACGCCTTGCCGTAGGGCTTGCTGACGATGCGATGGTCCAGGCAGACGACGAAACCGGTGTCGACGCTGGAGCGGATCAGTCGGCCGAAGCCTTGCTTGAAGCGGATGACGGCCTCGGGAAGCTGATAGGAATTGAACGGGTTTCCGCCGCTGAGGCGGATGGTCTCGATGCGGGCCTCGATGATCGGCTCATTGGGCACGGCGAAGGGGAGCTTGGCGATGATGACGTTCTGCAGCGCGTCGCCGGCGACGTCGACGCCCTGCCAGAAGCTCGTGGTTCCCAGCAGCACCGAGCGGGCCTCGCCGCGGAAGCGGCGCAGCATCGCCTGCTGCGACAGCGCGCCGCCCTGGGTCAGGAGCTGGTACTCGTGTTCGTGGCAGAACGGTTCGATCTCGGCCGCGATGGCGTTGAGCATCTGGTAGCTCGTCAGCAGCACGAAGCAGCGGCCCTGCGAGAGGTCGACGTAATGCTCGATGGCTCGGGCGGCGGCGGGCACGAAGGCCGGATCGTTGACATCGCCCAGGCCCGTTTCGATGTAGAGCTTGGCCTGGCGACGGAAGTCGAAGGGGCTGGCCAGAAGCAGCTCGCGCCCCTCTTCGAGACCCAGGCGGCTTCGGATGTAGTCGAACCCGTGCTTGCCCGCGCGGGCGGTGGCCAGGGTGGCGCTGGTGAGGATGGCGGACTTGACCTCGTGGAAGACCAGGTCGCGCACGATCGGCGCGACGTTGACCGGGGCCGAGGCCAGCGTGACGGCGCGGCGGCGCGTGCGGCCTCGCGTTTCGCGCAGCGTCACCCAGTAGACATGATCTCCCTGGGCCTGGTCGATGATATCGGCGATGTCGCCGGCCAGTTCAACGGCCCGGTCGCGGGCGCCGGCGATCTCGAAGGCGGTTTCGTCTTTGCGAGAGCCCGTGGCGCGTTTGAGCGCCTCGGCCAGTTCCTTCAGCGCCGGCGTGAGGGGGTTGGTGATGAACCCGGCGTCCCGGATGCGTCCGCTGGAGGCCACCGCCGGTCCGCGGTAATTGGCCAGGGCGTCGAAGAACTCCGTCGCCGCGGCGTCGGCGGCCACTACGGCGTTGATCGTAGCCTGATCGTTCGCCAGGGCCAGCAGGCCGCGTCCGGTGCGTTCGTCGAAGAGGTCCCGCAGCAGGAACTGGACGGCCCCGGAGGTGACGGACTGTCCGAAGTGGTCGCTGACGACGGTCTCGACGGTATGGGCTTCGTCGAGGATGACCACGTCGTAGTCGCCCAGCAGGGCGCCGCCGGCTTTGCGCAGGGCCAGGTCGGCGAAGAACATCGCGTGATTGACCACGACGATGTCCGCCGCCTGCACGCGGCGGCGCGCGGCGGCCAGGAAGCACTTGCTGTTGTACGAGCACTTGGCGCCGCGGCAGACGCTGCGGTCGGAGCAGACGCGGCTCCACAGCGAGCGGTCGAGATCGAAGTCGATCTCCTGCAGCGTCCCGGTGTCGGTGCCCATCGCCCACTGCGTCAGGGCCTCGAGCTGCTCGTGCTCGTCGGCGGTCAGCAGCTTGTCGCGTCCGTCGACAACCGTCGCCAGGCGGCGGAAGCACAGGTAGTTGCCGCGCCCCTTGGCCAGCTCGGCGGTGAACGTCACCGGCAGCACCTCGCGCAGGAAGGGCAGGTCCTTGGTGATGAGCTGGTCCTGAAGGGCGATGGTGTACGTCGAGACGATGACGCGCAGCTTGTCGTCGCCGTCCTGGCCGGCGCAGGCCGATAGGATCGCCGGGACGAGATAGGCGAAGCTTTTGCCCACGCCCGTGCCGGCCTCGACGATCAGGTGCTGGCGGGCCTCCAGCGCCGCCGCGACGCCCTGGGCCATCTCGAGCTGCTCGCGGCGGTGTTCGTAGCCGCCCAGGCGCTGGGCGATCAGACCCTCAGGACCGAGAACCTGCTCGACGGTCAAAGCCATGCCGCAACGTGGCACAGGCTTTCCAGCCTGTGTCCCAGAGCTGAACCCACAATTGCCCCACAGCCTGGAAAGGCTGTGCCACAGGCGAGCGCGCGAGTCGTTGCCGGGAACGGGTCGGGCCGTGACAGCAGATCGATAAACTGCCCGATGAACACCACCGTCGCCAGAATCACTGCCAGCACGATGATCGTCGCCAGGATGGTGATGAACGTGCGCCCGCGGACGATCGTCGAGTGCATCGCCGAGACGATGCGGTCTTTCGCCAAAGCCAGCATCGCCAGCATCACCATGCCCACTGTGGGCCAGATGCTGATCGAGTGGACGGCCGAGTAGATGAACACGCCTCGCGAGCGTTCGGGCATGATGTCGGCGCCGTCGGGGCCGCCCGAGACGGCGCTCTTGAGGTAGTAGTGGACGCGTCCCTCGGCGTCGCTGCGGACGCGGCCGTTGATCGCCTCGCCGCCGACGATCACGTACCCGATGGTGAACAGCAGGAAGTTGGCCAGGCCCAGAAAGATTACCAGTACGGCGATGCGCGTCTTGCGGTCGGCGCCCTGGGGGAGCTGGTCCTCTTCCGGCAACGTGTCAAACCTTTGCACCGATGACCCCTTCCAGCGGCGAAGACGCCGTCGCGTAAAGTTTCCGCGGGATCCGCCCCGCGCGGGCGGCAAGGTAACCGCTCTCGACGGCCAGCCGCATCGCCCGCGCCATCGCCAGCGGGTCTTTCGCCCCGGCGATGCCGGTGTTGAGCAGCACGCCGTCGGCGCCAAGCTCCATCGCCACCGTCACGTCGCTGGCCGTGCCCACGCCGGCGTCGACGATGATCGGGTAGCTCTCGTCGCCGGCCTTGAGCTGCTCGAGAATGATCCGGATGCTCCAGGGGTTCAGCACGCCCTGCCCCGAGCCGATGGGGCTGCCGGCCGGCATGACCGCCGCGGCCCCGGCGTCTTTGAGGCGCTGCGCCATGATCGGGTCGTCGCTGGTGTAGCAGAGCACGACAAAACCGTCGGCCTTGAGCTCCTTGAGTGCCTCGAGCGTTCCGACGGGGTCGGGCAGCAGCGTCTTCTTGTCGCCCAGGACCTCGAGCTTGACCCACGCCGAGCCGCGATTGCCCAGGCCCTCGAGCAGCTCGCGTCCGAGGCGCGCCGTGCGGACAGCGTCGTCGGCGCTGAAGCACCCTGCCGTGTTGGGCAGCAGCGTGTATTGCACGGGGTCGATGAAGTCCAGGATGTTGCGCCCCTTGGCGTCGCTCATACGCTCGCGGCGCACCGCCACGGTGACGACCTGGCAGCCGCTTTCGGACAGCGCCTCGGCCATCTGTTCGTACGTGGTATACTTGCCCGTGCCGACCAGCAGGCGGCTGGCAAACTCGATGGGGCCGATTTTCAGACTCGGGACTGTGATGCTCATAGTGTTATCCACCGCCGACGAGGGTGACGATTTCGAGCTGGTCGTCGGCCGCCAAAAGGGTTTGTGCAAACTCCGCCCGCCGGACAAGGCGGCGGTTGCGCTCGACCGCCACGCGCAGCGGTTCAAGGTCCAGCCGCTCCAGCAGCGCCGCCATCGTCAGCCCCTCGGGCTGCTCCGTCCATTCGCCGTTGACCATGATCCGCATGGCGTCAATTATAAGACAATCGCGGGAGAGTGAAAGGGTGAATGGATGATTGGATGGATGGATGATTGGATGATTGGATGGATGGATGGATGGATGGGTTGCGTGATTGGCGTGAATCCGATATTTGCGGCGGGGCTCTGGTCACGCAGTAGCCATGGCGAAGGCGGATGCCCCGCGCGGTTGTTGGATTGGGGATTTTCCTCCCGCGAAGATTGGGTTGCCCCGATGATCTGGCGCAGGCCCGCCCGCGCGCCGGTACGGTTCCACTTCCTTGCACTTTGTTGCCTGCCCGCCGTAGCCTTGGCGAAGGCGGGTACTTTTCACAGCGGTTTCGAGGGAACCTGCCCCATCCGCTCCCCTACAGCCAGAAGCCAGGGAATTATGCGACACAGAGGCGCAGAGAAAGACGAGAAAAGCAACTGTGTTAAAGAGGAAGACTTAAGAAGCGTTTCCCGCCACTGTTTTCTCTGCGCCTCTGTGTCGCAAGGTCTTTGCCACCCCTGAAAGCGGTATGGCCTATACCACAATTCCACTTCCTTGCACTTTGTTGCCTGCCCGCCGTAGCCTTGGCGAAGGCGGGTACTTTTCACAGCACTTTCGCTTGCCCTCCATTCCCATTGTGGTATTCGCGGACCCGGGTAGTAGACATTCTGCTCCACGTACGCCGCCAGCGACCCGAGCAACAATCCGGGCTTCGAGGTGATGTCCCGGCCAGACTCCGGACCCCTTTGCAGTCCGATGAAACCGTTACAAAATGTAACGGTGCCCGCTTGGAACTGGAAAGCAAGACGGGCAGGAAAGTCGTCAGCGGCCAGAACTTTCTGCCCCCCGGCCCCCGCCCGGCCAGGCGATTGAAAGGCAGCGGCGATGAGCCCTGACTTTCGCATGCCCCTCCATCCAGTTCCCCCGTCGCCGAAGGCGACCCTGGAGTGCGGCGGCAGCGACGCCGCTTTGGATCGGACAAAGCACGGTCCCCAGCCCCTTCTTTGACAAAAAACACGGAGCCAAAATCACGTGGGCAAAATGCGCCCACAGAAGGTACATTTCCATCGCCGGCCGGTAACCATAACCACCACAGCTAAAGCGCACACCACAAGCCCCAGAGGCCAGTATGTCCCGAGAAGATACAATCCTATCAAAAGCAATATCGTCGTGACAACCATCTGCAAGGTTGTACTTTCGCGCTCCATGCGTGATCCGCAATCAGGGCAAGGCTGAACCGCAGGTCCAGCCGCCACAGGCTTAGGCGACGGATACTTCAAGACGTTTTTGCACCTTGGGCAGGGACCGTTGGTTCCGGCTAAAGACAGAGGGACTTTCAGTTTCTTGCGACAACAGGGGCAATGGCAGAGAATCACTTTCGCTACTCCCGTTAATGGCAGATGTCTGATCACATGGTAGATCGAAAACTGGGACCACCGCAAGGTATTTCCGTTTCGCATTTTGTAACAAAATCTCTGGTGGCTTGAAGAAGGCAGGGCCGGGGGATACAGTATCGGCGCAATTATGCGCCAAGGAATCAAAGGCGGGTGAAACATGATCGAGTTCCATTGTCCTCATTGCCGCACGCACCTCAAGGTCAACGATGAGCACGCTGGCAAGAGCGGAAAGTGCAAAGGGTGCGGAAAGAAAATCGAAGTACCCCAGATTTCTGAGGAATTGTCCGATCTTCCCCCGGAAGCATTCGACACCGCCGTGGGGCAACAAGCCGTGCCTTCTTCAAGCCCTCCCGCTCCGTCAGAACTGGAAGCAGAACTGGAACGAACCGAACCTTTCGCTACTGCGTACCGGCAACCTTTCAGCAATGAGTCTTCCTCGCGGCGAGATTGCAAGGAGAGACACTTTGTTATCTGTCCCAATCCCAATTGTGGGTATCGCGGTCCGGCCCGAAGAGAACCCCGAGGACATATGGCTGTAGGTTGCTTGCTCATTCTCTTCTTCTTGTTGCCAGGGCTTCTCTACTTTATTTTTAAGGGTGGGTACAGGTACATGTGCCCTCGTTGTGGGATGCAAATCGCCAACGACAACTAATGATCGGGAGAATGAACGATGAAAATGAAATGCCCCAGATGCAGCACAAAACTAGAGGTCGATGCTGCGGCAGAGAAGGACAAGTGCCCGATTTGCGGACATGAGTTTTCCATCCCGCAAAAGAAACCCCATCCTGCCCCGGTTGCCACAATGGACTCGCAATCGAAGACTGAGCGAAAACCCCAAATCGTGGCGCAACCACCAGCACCAGCTCGCGAAACGCCCCCAGTGGTTGACACACCCGCTACGAGAAAACCAGTAAAGAAGCTTGTTTTCTTGGTCAGCGGGGCGGCTGTTCTTCTGGTAGGCTTGGTGGTTTTCGGTTTCCTCATCCCTTCATCGAAAACGCCTACAATCGCGTCGCCACTCGTGCCAAAAGGCGTAGATGTATCCGGGGCGGCGTATGTTGTTCGGCGAAACGGCCAGTCGGACATCCTCCGGGGATTCCACGTCACCCTGATTCAGGCTTCCGCACCAGCACAGGTCTTGGAACGGGCATTGACGACGGTGGTGCAGAATTGCAAGAGCGAATCTGTTGACTGGCACAAAGAAGCGGCAGAGGGGCGCCGGAAGTATGGGGAAATGGAATCCTCGACTGACGACAACGATCCAGACAGCTACGAGAAGAAATGTGCGAAGGAGGCTGATAGCAAGGCTGAAAAGTATTCGCAGATTCTGGCGAAAGTCGAAGGACCTGTTGACTCTGCCGCTGCTCTGACCCTGATCGAGTCAACCGGCTACGTGAACGTGATCAGAGATTTTGTGGATAACATCAAAATCGCTGCGACGACCACGGATGTCCAAGGCACTTACAAGTTCACCGATGCCCCTACAAGCGCCTACATCTTCGCGATGTTCGATACAAAGGATGGTTTCTTGATGTGGGCCATACCCGTCCAAGGCAGCGGCTCGAAGGATCTCTTTAACGACACGGCTTTACCATCGAGGTAAATCTTGAACATCGGGACGGCCGGGTAGCGGCCACGCGGACCGGGCGAACGGCGAGCAACCACCTGCCGCGCCGCCGCCCGGCCCGACCCGAGCAATGCAGGTGGAACATGGGAAAGAAGTCCAGCGCTCCAAAGAAAACCCAGCGCCAACCACAGCCCAAGACTGGGGCCCCGGCCGCTGATGTTTTCTTGATAGACTTTCCGCTAGACGAAGTGCCAAAGGGCTTGGAACCGCAATGGATTATTAATGTTTCAGAGTGGCTGGCGCACACCTACGCCGGGGCAGTAGAGCGCTTGACCTATGCTGGGTCCGCTTTGAATCGCCTTCGCGAAGAGTATCGCAGGGAGGAATACGCCAAGGAGACGCGGGCCCAAGACCCGGACGAGGCTGCTCGCAACAGGATTTGGAGAACGCCCGAAATGGACGCAGTCCGGGCAGCCAGTAAGGAGGTGGAGAAATGCCGCATTATGAACCTCGACCTTTCGAAGGCGGTGAGGCGTTGGCTTCCGACAGTCTATCCCGATCTTCAACAGGTTGGCGTAAGCGAAATCACAGATAGGCCTGCCGCCGTGCGAGAGTGGCGGAGAATCAGCGCCGCTGCCACTGGCTTGCAGTTGGAAACTGGGCTGTTGGACTTTGAGGGAGAGGCCCGCCAGGCGGAGGCCGTGCCAGGTACAGGGATATCTGTCACTACGGCAGCAAAGATATCAGGTATCAATAAGGGCACAATTTGGCGGGCTGCTAAAGCCGCAAAGATTGATAGCAACGGGAAGAAAGGGCGTTCCCTCAGACTGGACGACGCCTCGTTTAACCGCTGGCAGCTAGACTACGTCAAACGGGGTGAGAAGCAGGAAACAGATGAGGCCGTTCAACAGAAGTTTGACAAAATCAAAGGTGAATAACCTCGCAACGGGGGCAGAAACATCGTTGCACTGTCGTTGCGCTTAATCTTTTTTCAGGAAGCACCCCCCAATCTCCCAAGGCTTTCTGCCGCATTTTCGTTGCGCCAACGTTAGTCTCCGCTTGGCTCTGGTCTACTCGACGTGTCGGACGCGCAATCGGGCCGCCCGGCAGCGTGATTCCACTATGGAGTAAAGACCATGCAGACCACAGACAACGCAACCGACGGGCGCACCGTCAGCGGGATCAGGGACGCCCGTGAACAGTCCCTACTGCCATTGAAAATGACTGTCATTTTGCCCTTGGGTCGGTATGCTGAAGATCCGTTACGCAGGGAAGCCGCAATGGAATTCGAATTGACCGATCATGCAAAGACTGTGCTGCAGCAGCGAAACATCTCCCTTGATTGGGTTGAGCGGGTACTGAACGCTCCGCAGCAAACCGAGCCTGATTCGGAAGATGCCGCCCTTGAACATTGCTTGGGTAGAATTGAAGAGCACGGCAATCGCGTCCTGCGTGTTATAATCAATGTAGAAGCTCACCCCCAGCGGGTGGTCACGGCCTATTTTGATCGGGCGATGAGGAACAGATTATGAAGCTGATTGTGGACGAGAAGGCCGACGCGTTGTACTTGCGGCTGGACGATTCGGAGATTGTCGATTCGCGGGAAGCGGCGCCCGGGGTGGTGTTGGACTATGACGACAAGGACCAGGTCGTCGGGGTGGAGATTCTGCGAGTTTCAAAGAGGGCGCCCGGCCTGAATCTTCGGGAGTTGAACTTTCAGACGAGTTGAGGGCCCCGGGGACTTCGATTCAAAAATGTTTGGCATCGGGCGTCTGTGGCGGTAAATGCGGTACCGGTTTTGAGCGTTTGCAAAAAGGCGCGGTTGTTTGCCGAAAGTCTCCAAACCCCCCGAAAATGCACCGGAAAAGCACCTCAAAAGCACCCAAACGCTGGCCAGCCCGAAAACTGCATGAACCGCGGAGATCTTGGCGCGGCCTCGCTTCGCTCGGCCGCAACCAAAGGCGTTCCGGCACAGCAACATGGTGGGGGCTCCGCCCCCACGCCCACGGAGTTTGTCGCTTTATGGCTTCCGGCAGGGGTGGGCCTTTGCAGCCTCTGCCGGAAGCCCAATGCGATAACCTCCGGGGTCTGGGGCAGAGCCCCAGAATGCCGGCTGAAGAAAATCTTCGCGGCAAGAGAAGAAACTGACGGTTAGCATTGCAGAGCACGCAGAGAAGCAAATGGCTTAAAACAAGACCATCTAAGAAATGAAATAGGCGCTTTGCCATATGGACAGACGCTGGACTCCGCTGCGCTGCGTCCAGCCGTGAGAGCTCCTTCCCTTTCTTCTTCCCTCAGCGTCCTCTGCGACCTCTGCGGTGAGATCCCGCAATCGCTTCAGCGCCGCACGCGGGCGTTGCCTTGCCAAATGCTCCAGACCTGCTCTTCGTCGGCGGGCTGGGCGTAGTCGGTCAGCAGGGTCGTCGCCAGGGCGCCGGCGGCCCAGCCGAACTGCACCCACTTGGCGGCGTCCCAGCGGCGCAGGATGCCGTAGAGCATTCCGCCGACGAAGGCGTCGCCGCCGCCGATGCGGTCGAGGACGGTGATCTCGCGCGGCTGGGCGATGTGCCAGGCGTCGCCGGCTAGCAGGATCGCCCCCCACAGGTGGCGCTCGGTGCTGACGACTTCGCGCAGCGTCGTGGCAAACGCCGTCGCGGCGGGGAATCGCTGCTTGACGGCCTGGATCATGCCCTTGAAGCTCTCGATCTTGCCGGCCAGGTCTTTGCCGCCGGCGGCGGGGCCTTCGATGCCCAGGGCGAGCTGGAAGTCTTCCTCGTTGCCGACGAGGATGTCGGCCGCCGCTGCGATCTCGGTGAACACGCTGCGGAGCTCCGCCTCGCGGCCCTTCCAGAACGACGCTCGGTAGTTCAGGTCGAAGCACACGCGCGTGCCGTGCTTCCTGGCGGCGCGGGCCAGGGCCAGGCAGAACTCGCTGGTCTGCTCGGACAGGGCGGCGATGAGCCCCGACAGGTGGACGATCTGCACGCCCTCGGCGCCGAAGATGCGCTCGAGGTCGAAGTCCGCGGCGTTGAGCGTGCGGCCGACTTCGCCGGCGCGGTCGTTGTGGACGCGCGGGCCTCGGGCGCCGCTGCCGCAGTCGGCCAGGTTGAACTGGTGGCGATAGCCCCAGGGCCCGCCCTGCTCGACCTGCTTGCCTTCGTAGTCCATGTGGCGGCCGGCGAGATCGTCCTGGATGAACCGGGCGATGGGGCTGCCCTTGACGAACGTGGTGAGCACCTTGACGGGCAGGCCCAGGTACGAGCAGACGCTGGCGACGTTGGTCTCGGCGCTGGTGGCCTGCATGAAGAACGTGCTGCTGGTGTGCATCGGTTGGCCGTTGGGCGGCGTGAGGCGCACGCCCATGCTCGTGGGCACCAGCAGGGCGTATTTGCAGTTCTCGCGAAGTTCGATAGCCACCGGCGGCTCCTTCAGGTTGATCGTGACGTGCCCATCTAAGTACCGCATCGCCGCGTGCGCTTCAAGAGCGCAGCCGAGCGAGGACTATGGAGTGCGGCAGCCCTAGCTGCCGCTTTGGATGTTGCTGGGACGCTGTTGTGCCCGGCTATGCACAGCGGGACTGAACACCATCGAAAGCGGCGGCTGCTGCCGCCGCACTCCACATAGATTCTTCGTGTGGGCAACGCGGGCTCGTCTTACGATAGATGAAACATGAAAACAACGCACTGCATTCTGTTGCTCCTTGCATTGGCTGCCGTGCCGGCTACGGCTGCGCCGGGGCTGGACATTCCGCGGTTGGATGGCATTGCCATCGACGGCAAGGGCGGCGACTGGGGACAGGGCGGGTACCGGCTGGATGTGCTCGAGTCGATGAGCGGCAATGGCGCGGCCGCGGCTGGGCAGCGCGTCTGGGCACGCCTGGGGTGGGACAGCCGCGGCTTGCTGATGCTGGTACACATCTGGGACGACACGTGGATGGAGAACCCGCGCGGCGACCGCCTGTACGAGGGCGACTCGATCGAGGTGTTCCTGGGCGTTGCCGGCGGCCTGTGCCAGTGGGTCATCTCGCCGGGCATGGACGCTGCCCAGCCGGCGGTGCGGCAGCAGTTTTTCGACAAGCGCTCCGAGCCCGCGCGCGGGCGTCCAGCGCAGGCGCAAGTCGTCCGCACGCGCAGCGGCGGAGAATGCACCGTCGAGATCCTGCTGCCCTGGTCGGCAACAGGCGTCGAGCCGGCCGAGAGCAAGACCACGCTGAGCCTGCACTTCTGGGTCAACGATCGCGACGGGCACGTCGAGGACATCAGGCGAGTCTGGATGCCGGCTACGATCTGCCGCCTGGCGCGGCAGCCGTCGCCGGCGCGGGAGTTCATCCACTGGAGCGGGTTCGACGCCAGAACGATGCTCACGACGTTGGAGCTGCGCGGCGGCGCGGCGGCGGTCGGCAAAGAAGCGCAGCTCGTCCAGGGCGGCAAGGTCGTTTCGCGGGCGACTCTGGCGGCCGACGCTTCCGGATACGCCTGCGCCACGCTGCTGATGCCCGAACGCGGCGCCGGCGCCGAAGCAGCCGAGTTGACCGCGCAGGTGGCGGGCAAAGAAGTCGCCCGCGTCGCTCTGCAGGACAACGCCCGCGCCCGGGCCGAGCAGTTTCTCTTCGCCCCGATGGCCGCGACGCCCGCCGCGGAGTTCGACGGCGAGGCTCTGCCGACGCTGGATTTCGCTGACGCGGCGATGGTCGCCCGCGCGATCGGCTCTTACACGCTCAAGACCACGTACTACGACAGCCGCTATGAGATCGTCACGCGAGCGGCCAAGCCGGGGCGATATGGCGCCGTCGTCGAAGTGATGACGCCGCAGGGGCGGCTTTGCCGGCGGTTCGCCTCGCTCGTTCGCCGAGGCGGACCTGCGACCGAAGATCAGCGCCAGTGGTGGGTCGAGTTCAAGCGGCGGTTCTACGGCTGGGACAAGCGCTGGCCCAAGCCCTTCGTCTGCCCGCGGCCGAATCCCGGTCCGCCCGCGCCGGTGGTGGGGGAGGGCAGCGCCGCCGAGGCGGGCATGACCGCCGGCGCGGCGGCCGCCATCGACGCGGTGCTCACGCAGTGGGCCGCGGACAGCGACGAACCCTTCACGGCCGCCGTCGTGCGCCACGGCGTGATCGTCCTGAGCAAAGCCTACGGCGTGCGAGAGGGCAAGGCGATCAGCCGCGACACGCCGAGCTTCATGGCCTCGATGACCAAGTGCCTTTCGGCGACGCTGATGCTGACGGTTGTCGATCAGGGCCTGGTGGACCTCGACGCCCCGGTGGCGGAGTACCTGCCGCCGTTCCAGGCCGCCCGAATGAACAAGCCCCTGACGCTGCGGCACCTGTACACGCACACCAGCGGGATCAGCGGCTGGCACTGGGGCGCGGGGGAGCACGATCTCGAGGAGCGGCTGGCCGCCTATATGCCCCACGTGCGAGTGGGCGAGGCCTTCCTCTATAACGGCACGGGGTTCGACCTGGGCAGCAAGGTTCTCGAAGCCGCCAGCGGCGAGGCGCTGCCCGCGTTAGCGCAGGGGCACCTGCTGGGTCCGCTGGGCTGTCGCAACACGACGATGCCCGACGGCGGCGGGTCGGCCTTCAGCACCGCCGACGACCTGGTGCGCATCGGGCAGATGCTGCTCAACAAGGGCGCGTACGGCCGCATGCGGTTCATGAGCGAGCGGACGTTCGAGCAGTTGCTGCCGGTGCGGCTGACGAAGGTGCTGGGCCCGGACGCGGGGCAGGTCTACGGCCTGGGGACGATGTGGTTCGATTACGAAGGTTGGGGCAAGGGCGCCTTCGCCCACGGGGCCAAGTCTGAAACCGTGCTGCGGGTCGTTCCCGAGCACGACCTGGTGGTGGCTATCGCCCGCAGCCGCCGCGGGACCAACTTCGAGACCTACTATCCCCGATTCATCCAGGCGGTGCTGTCGGGGATCGATCCGCGATCTGCACGATAGACGGGAGAGTTCACCGCAGAGCACGCGGAGTTCGCAGAGACTGAACAATGACGGGGAGAAGCCGCCGTTCAGACATCTTTCCGTTCGACGCTGGCCCAGTAACCCCGGTAGTAGAAGTATCTGCCGGCGCGCAGGTCGTATCGCGGGGGCACCCAGACCCGGGCGGTGCCGGGCGGGAGCATCCATTGGCCGCGGACCCATTGATAGTCGCTGCCGGTCCAGTCCCAGTAGCCCGGGATCCAGACGTAGTCGTCGTCCGGGACGGTCGGGATCGACTCAGCCAGCGGCACCGGCGGGGGCGGCACTTCCATGCCGGCAGGGTCCGCGGGTATGGCCCAGACCTCGCATCGCATGCGGCCACACGCCCACCAGTTCAGGCACGAATGCCCGCACGATCCGGAGCTGCGGTCCTGGCCGCAACAGGCGCACCCGCCAGCGAGCAAGAGCCCAACCAGAACCGCCACGATCATCAGAGTCTTCATATGATTCTCCTCGCCATCGCATCAAACCCATGGCCGCCGACATGGCGTAATTGTAGCGCGGCCCGATGTTCATCATCTCCTTAGCATATCGCCCGCCGACTTTGGAGGGTATACTGTCGCGCATGTCGCTCAATCCCCAGGAATTGGACAGATGGGTCCGCCGCGCCACAACCCATCGGATCGTTCGGGGCGACGCGCGGAACCTTTCATTTATTGCGGATGAATCCGTGCATCTGGTCGTGACATCGCCGCCGTACTGGACACTGAAGGAGTATGAGCCCCATCCTGACCAGTTGGGGCATGTTGCAGATTACGAAGAGTTCCTTGATGCACTGCGGCAAGTCTGGTCGGAGGTTTACCGCGTATTGGCGCCAGGCGGACGTTTGGTTTGCGTGGTGGGGGACGTGTGCCTTTCTCGCAAGAAGAACGGCCGCCACGTCGTGGTGCCGCTGCACGCGGACATCTGCGTGATTTGCCGGCGGCTGGGGTTCGACAATCTCAATCCGATAATCTGGAACAAGATCGCCAACGCCAATTACGAGGTGAACAACGGCGGCGGGTTTCTGGGCAAACCGTACGAGCCCAACGCGATCATCAAGAACGATATCGAGTTCATCTTGATGCAGCGCAAGAGTGGTGGCTACCGAAGTCCCTCGATGGCGCAGAGAGAGCAGAGCAAGCTGTCCAAAGAGGAATTCCGCCAGTGGTTCCAGCAGATCTGGACCGTTCCGGGCGAATCCACCAGCCGACATCCCGCGCCCTTTCCGCTCGAAGTGGCTTATCGTCTGGTGCGGATGTTTTCATTTGTCGGCGACACCGTGCTGGATCCATTTCTGGGAACCGGGACCACGTCGCTTGCGGCAATGAAATCCGGTCGCAACAGCATCGGGATCGATGTTGAAGAGAAGTATCTTCAGATGACGCGCCGCCGTCTGGAGAAAGAAAGCGGCTCACTGTTTGCTGAGACCGAAATCGTGTTCGAACGCCAGGCGCTGGACAAGATTGCCTGATCGCGAAGGCGTCCGCCCAATAAAGCAGCCCCGGCGGTTGGGAGGCCGGGGCTGTGGCAAGGGCTGGAAGACGTCGGGCAGTTGACTTCGTCCAGCAGGAAGCGGTTGTTTCGTTCAAGGGGACGTTAGGATATAATCTTCGCCTGAGCCAACAGCGGGGCGTTTTTTTTGCGCCCTGGCGGAGACTTGCCATGCGGACTTCGATCATCAGCCTTGCGGTGCTGGCGGCGGTTGCGGCGCTGGGGGGGTGCGGCGACAACTACACGCAGCCGCTCTATATTCCTCGCGAGCTGGCGCCGGCGCCGGAGAGTTTCGACAACTGGTGGCTGGCGTCGGAGTTTGTGCTGCGGAAGTACTACTTCGAGGAAGACTACAGCGACCGCCGCACCGGCGTGATGACCACCGTTCCGCTGACGGGAAAGCACGTCTTCGAGTTCTGGCGAAAAGACGCCGTCACCTGGGACGACGCCTACGAGAGCACCGTCCAGACGATCTACCGCATCGCGACGATCTCCATCGTCAAGAACAAGACCGGCGGATACGAGCCCAAGGTCACCGTGACCGTCGGACGCTCCGACCGCACCCAGCAAAGCGTCACCACGCTGGCGGGGGCGTACGGGCTGGCCAACGAAGGGCGAAGCATCTCGATCCACCGTCGCCGCCTGCGCCCCAACGCCGGGGCGGCCCAGGAAGCCATCCGCGAGTCGCAGCGCACCAATCAGCCCATCCAGGCGGCCTTTCCCGACTGGTTCTGCCTGCTGGGCGAGGACGAACTGCTGGCCGACAGCATCCGGATGGATATCGTCGAGGCCGCCGGCAAGCGGTCGTACATCGCGGGCATCGGCAAAGACACCTCGCCGCAAGAATGACCGCTCGATCCGAAGCGGCGTCGTCTATTTCGCTCCACCGGCGCTGAAGCAGACCACGTGCCCGTCGAGGGTGGCGACGAAGATCCTCTCTGCCCCCACGGCCATGCCGTCGAAGACCGGCGGGCTGTGGAGGTCATATTTGCCCAGCGTGCTGCCGTCGGCGGTGGAGATGGCCCACAGCGAAGCGCCGGCCTTGCCTTGCAGCGCCGCGGTGGCCTGGGGGCTCTGGTCCTTGAGCAGGTCCGGCGCGCCGGCGACGAAGAGCGTCTTGTCGGCCAGCACCATCGCCCTCACCAGCAGCGGCAGGGAAACCTGCCACTGGTACTGGACGGCTGACTTCCACCCTCCGGCCTTGGCCCAGGCTTCGTAGTCCTTCTTCTGGGCCGAGGCGGCGAAGAGGCGGTACTTGCTGTCTTTCTCGACGCCGACGTGGCTGGCCTTGGGGTCGGCCTGGCTGCGTCCGAACCCGTAGGCGGTGTCGTTGCCGATGCAGAACATGCGGGCGAAGGGCACCTGGTTGGAGGCGGCGCCCCAGTCGCGGAACCCCGCTTCCATCTTGGGTCCGATGAGCCAGTAGGATCGGTGGAACCACGAGTCGTCGAGGAAGCCCACCGGGCTGAACAGGTGCGGGACGCGCGATTCGAGCTTGGCGCCCTCGGGGCTGAAGACCGTATGCCGCATGAAGACGTGCTCGTCGTCGCCGGACAGCACGTCATTGAGCGCCCCAGCCATGCCGAACCCTTCGATCGCGTTGGCGGGCTGTCCGCCGGTGCGCGGGTCGCGGCTGTCGATATGCGTCAGCGACACCTGCACGCCCGTGGCGGCATTGACGCGGTAGAGATACAGCCCGCCGTCGAGGTAGGACGTGCGTCCGGCGGTGAACCAGGCGTCGCGCCCTCGCACCAGCACGCTGCCGTGGACCGGCCAGACCGACTCGAGCCGCTCGCGCACCATCATGCGCTGGTCGGCCGGGGCAGCGCGGAACCGCCAGGCCAACGCCCCGTCCGAGGCGCGCAGGCAATAGGTGTAGCCGTCGGCGCATCCGAACAGGACTCGCGGACCGTCGATCGTCGGCGGCGAGTCGACGCGCCCGCCGGCGATGTAGCTCCAGGCCACCGACCCGGTCGTGGCGTCCAGGGCGTAGACGGTGTGGGCGTCGATCGAGGAGACGTACGCCTTGCCGCCGGATACCGTCACCGCGCTGAGCCGCCCGCCGATGGGCGTCTTCCAGGCCGGGATCAGCGCCAGACCCACCCGGTCGCTCGTCGAACCGCTGCGCGCCGGGTCGCCGCGGTAGGTCGGCCAGGCGCCGCTGTCGCCCTCGGGGGCTTTCTCGGCGGCCACGGCGTCATACGCCGGGCCTTTTTCGAGATTGGGCGCGGGATTGGCCGGTAGCTTCCGCACGGGGGTGAAGGCGGCAAATCCGCGGATCATCGCCTCGAAGTAGCACGCGCAGGCGTGCGGCGGGGCGTAGATGAGGCCGTTGGCGGGCACCGGTCCGTGCTGGCACGTGCCGCGCACCCAGTGGTTGAGCTCCATCGTTCCGGTTTTCGTGTCGAGCAGTTCGATGCCCGCGCGGCTGAGCACGAGGAACCGGTTGGTCGCGCGGAATCGGTGGCAGCGGTGATGGCTGACGACGAAGTGGTCGGGGTTGTCCGGTTCGCGGCGGCGGATAATCTTTCCGGTCTTGACCTCGCGGGCGTTGGTCACGCCGGGGTTCACGACGCTCCAGAGCTGCCCCATCCACAGCACCCCGTCGGCCACGATCACGTCCACCGGGGCCATGAAGTTCGGATAGCACCGCGCCTTCCAGAGGAACTTGCCGTCCTCCGCCGACAGGGCGACCAGCTCGCCGGCGTTCTCGGCGACCTGGTTGCGCGGCGAGGGCTTGACGGCGTCGGGGTCTTCCGGCGGGGCCGGGGCGGTCGGGTCGGCCGAGAGCACCACGCCGTCATAGACCACCAGCGTCGCCGATGACTGCGAAAGGATCCCGCGCGACGCCCGCGGCGCGCGCCACAGGGCTTTGCCCGTGGCCGCGTCGAGGGCGACGACGGCAGCGGCGTTCTGGAAGAACACCTTGCCGCCGCTGACGGCCATCGTGGTGGGGCGGATGTCGTCGGTGTCGGTGTCCTGCAGCGACCAGATGACCTTGCCGGTTTCGGCGTCGATGGCCCGCAGGCGGTGCGAGGCCGGCGGGGCGGTCACGCCGCGGCGTTTGGCCTGCCCGGCGGCGGTATAGACATCGGTGGGACCCTGGTCGAGGTACAGCACGCCCTTGTCGAGGATGATCTCGCGAGTGGTGTCGGAGTCGTCGTAGGTCTTGAGCACGCCACCGGTCGCGCCGTCGAGCATCTGCAGCGGCTTGCCGTAACCCAGCGTGACATAGACGCGGTCGCCGACGGCTACGAGGCGGCGCCCGATCTCGGCGGGGCCTCCGCGGAACCCGTTCAGATGGCGCTCCCACGGGCTCACGGGCAGGCGCCACAACTCCACGCCGTTAAAGGCGTCGCGGGCGATCAGCACCCACTGGGCCGGCAGGGCCACCGAAAGGACCGGCGCGTCGTCGAGGATCGAGAACAGGCGGCCGTTGGCTGAGACCACCGCACTGACCGAGGCCAGGTGCTCGTGGCTGCGTGCGTGGGGCGGACCGGCCAGCCACTGCAGGTGGCGCGGCGATCCGGCCTCGTCGTCGTTGGCCACAGCGTTGTTGTCCGGGCCGTGCAGGTAGTGGTGCCACTCGTCGATGTCAGCGGGACGCGGCTTGGTGGTTTTGGCCCACTGCCCGTCGCGCAGGGTGTACGCCGTGCCGTTGGGCACCAGCACGCGCTGCACCTCGGCGGCGTCGGCTGAGGCGGTCGCGTCGATCAGCAGGTTCACTGAGTTGTCGACATAGGGCAGCGGCCCGCTTTTCCAGGCATCGGCGCCGACGAGGCCCGAGAGATTCTTTGCTGCCGCGGCCTTGCGAATGCCCTGGACAGCCGCCGCGTCGGCATTGAGGGCATGCACGCGATAGGCCATGCCGGGGTACAGGGCCAGCGCCAGATCGGCGCTGCCGCCGATGGAGACGACCAACCCGCCGGTGTTGCCTGAATCGGACAGGAACCACTGCGCCTCGCCTGGGGCGGCGGCGTGCAAAACGACGGCGGTAGAGAGAATCACGGCGGCGAACGCCAGACGAATCAACCATGAACGCATCGGTGCTCCTTTGGGCCTGCACAGGCGGCCTCAATATGCAGTATTACCCGCAAAATGGGAATGAAAGCAAGGACGATTGAGTCGCGCCAGGTGCCGTGGCGCGCAGGGCCGCAGGCCCGGAGAGCCACGATCCAACGCTCTGAGAAACTTCGAAAGCGGCAGCTGAGGCTGCCGCACTCCATACTACTTCGCCCCAGTGAAGACGCGGACGGTGGTTGAGTCGGCGCCGATGACGGCGTTGTCGACGGCGCCGCCGGAGGGTTGGAACTTGTACCAGCTCGTGTCCCAGTCCGAGACGCCGCCGAGCACCTGGTGGAAGAGCAGCTTGCCGCTGTCGGTCTCGTAGACGTCCAGCCACATCTGGCTGGGCTTGCGGATCTCGCGCCACTTCAGCGAGCGGTGCAGGATCTCGATGCGGATCGACGAGACGATGACGAACGTGTTGCCCTGGCGGCGGAAGTCCAGCACCGTCTGCACGCCCCAGGGTTTGTCGCCGGGCAGATACGTCACGCCGCGGTTGGCCGCGACGATGAAGTGCCGCAGCAGTCCGCGATCGCGGTAGATCGGACCTTCCGCCATGCTGTAAACCTGGTGGGTGTTGGGGTTGGCCCATTGCATGTTGATCTTCTCGCCCCAGTCCGGGCCGGACCCGCCGCGGCGGAGAACGTGTAGAATCGCGCCTTTATCCTGAAAGAAGATCCAGTCTTGTCCCGCCGCGACCAAACTGGGCAAGAACGGTTCGGTGCAAGGCAGCGGCGTGACCTTGGCCACGGCCCCCGAGCGGTTATCGAGCAGCATTTCGCAATACTGCACGTCCTTGTCCTGGGGTTTGGTCAGCAGCATGCCTACCGACGGCGCCCCATCGCCCTGGCGGCGGAAGAAGGGCGAGTGCAGGGCGGTCGTGAAGCCCTCCCTCGTCAGGTCGCGGCTCCACAGCACGCGCCCGCCGGCCGGCTCGATCATGGCCGCCCAGGCCTCGGCGCCGCTGCCGGTGGCGGTGAAGAGGGTCTTGTCGTCGCCGTCGAGCATCTCGGGGCTGAAAGGCAAATCGGTGGACCACGCCGGCTTGCCGTCGGCGCAGCTGAAGGCCGCCACGTTCGAGCCGGTCGTCAGGAGAATGTGCTTGCCGATAATGATGCCCTTGCCCGGCCGCCCCGGCAGCAACCGCTGCCAGACGACCTCGATGGCGGGCTTGGTGCGGATGCACACCAGCAGGCGGTCGGCCAGCACGGCCATGACGTCCGGGGCCGCCGCGTGCGAGGGGGGCACGAAAATTTGCGCCCGGGCCAGGGGCAGGCTCAGCGCCTCTTGCAGCGGCGCCTGGAGCGGCCGCGAGGGCGTCTTGCCCTCCTTGGGCGCCGGCAGCGGCGGCACGTTGACGATCGCCAGGCGCCCGTCGCCCAGAAAGACCGGCTCGGCCATGGCGGCGTCCAAAGGCGTTTCGCCAGCCGGGGCGCCCGTGGCGGCTGCAAACTGCAACAGCTTGTCCTGGCAGAGGACCTGGACGTTGGCGCCGGCGATGCCCGCCTGGCTGGCGATGGCGGCAGGGAGCTTGCGGCACCAGAGCATGCGTCCGGTGGCGGCCTCGATGCCCGCCAGCCAGCGCGTGTTGACCGTCACCAGCACGCCGCCGCAGACGCCGGCGAAGCGGTCGGAAGGCACCATCGGCCGCTCCCAGAGCACGTTTCCGCTGTCGCGGTCGAGGGCGATAACGCCGCTATGGTCGCGCGGGGCCGCCAGCACCGCCTTGCCCACAACGATGGGTCCGGGGCCCTCGCGGCTGTATTGGATCGGCGGTTTGGCCGCCTGGAACGCCTGCGGGTAGGCCTTGATCCACGCGATCATTCCGTCGCGGCAGTCGGCGCGGGCGACGAACCCGGCGTTGGTCGAGCAGTAGATCGCCCCGTCGTAGATGGACAGGCCGCAGCCGCCGCGGATCAACTCGGCTACCGGATCGGTCGCCGAGCCCAGGACGTGCTTGAAGAGGATTCGCCCGTCGGCGGCGTCCAGGCCCACCAGCGCCAGCGGCGAGTCGCCCGCGGCGGCGGCGTTGGCGGGACGTTCATGCACGCGCCAGAAGTGGGGCGGCTCCCGCATCTCGGTAGTCAGGACGAACACGCGGCCGTCAACGGCCAGCGGGCGGCACAGGGGGCGCATCTTCTGCCAGTCGGGTTTATCGCGCGTGGTCCAGAGCACGGCCCCGTCGGCCAGGTCGCAGGCGGTGATGGCTTCGGGGGCCTGCTGGTCTTCGAACTGGCAGAGGACCCAGCGGCTGGCGGAGGTTCCGGCTGCGATCATCGTCACCACCGGCGCGTGGTCGCCCAGGCTGCTGGGGCCCTGACGATCGTAGGCGAGCTGCCAGTCTTGCCGGGGCGGGTCCCAGTCTTTCATCGGCGCCGCCGCCGGGGGCGTTCGCGACCAGAGCGTCTTGGAGCCTTCGCCCAGCAGGGCGATGCTCGAGGCGCATCCGACCAGCAGCCCGCGCGGCGTGTCCTGGACCCAGCCCACCGGCCAGGCCACGTGCAGCGACAACTCGACGCCTTCATCGCTGCGCCGCCCCAGCGAGGTCCATCCTTCCGGCAGCGTGACCGGGACTGGCGGGGTCTTCTGTGAGGGCGCCTGTGCATTCTGCCCCAGCAGCGCCGCCTTGATTTGCGCCGCGCCGGCTGTTCCGCCCCGCCAGGGCAGCGCCGCGCCCTCGGCGGCGCCGGATAGCTCGATCCGCCCCTGGGGGGTCTGGGCCATTGTCAGCCACAGCAGGGTCTGGGCGCGGCCGCGGATTTCGCTGCCGGGTTCGGCGTGGGTGAGCACGTCCTGGCCGGCGGCCGCCGCCCAGTGGAAGCGATGCTGACTAACGGCCAATTCGCCCAGGTCGAGCAGGGCCTCGTGAACGCTGGCGGCCCAGGGATATCGGCGAAAGAGCCTCAGGGCCTGGTCGAACTGTCCGGTCCGGGCCGCCTCGGCGGCGCGGTTCCGGGCCAGGATGTCCTGCTCGGCGCGGATGGCCGCGAGGCGCTGGGCGGGCATGGCGTTGAGCGACTGGTCGCACGCGTACCACGCCGAGGCGTAGTGCGATTCGTTGAGGCGCAGGCAGGAGTGCTTGGTCAGCGTTTGTTCGAGAAGGTCCTGCGCCTCGCGCGGCTTGAGCGCCGACGCCGCCGATTCGGCGCTCAGCGCCCGGATGGCGTCGCAGCGCATCTCCATGTCGGCGTCGCGGGGCACGTCGGTGATCACCCCGCGCCGGCTGGCTGAGTAGTCCAGCGACTTGGCGTCCTTCGCCTTGAGGAACGTTTCGCTGGCGAGGCGGTTGTGGCCGAACCAGGCGTACAATTCGCCCACGGCCGACAGCATCGCGGGCTTGCCCGCGGCGGCTTGCTCGATCTGCTTGATGAACGGCTCGATCTGGTCGTACTGCCCTGCCGCGGCGATCTGCTGCGCCTTGGCGCAAGCCTGTTCCACCGCCGCCTCGCGCGGCGGCGGAGGCGCAACCTCCTGCGCAGCCGCCGCGGCGCAGAAGGATACCAACAACAAAATGCCATGCTTCTTCACGAAGTATCCAACCCTCAAGCCCCTTTGCGGTAGCGGGCTAAAGGACCCCCAGCCATGAAGCGATTTACTCTCCGGAGCGGATGCTAGGGCAGGTCGGCGTTTTCGCGCAGGCCTTCGATGGGTTTGTTGTCGGCGCCGCGGATTCGGGCGCAGGCGGCGAAGTTGCCGTCGGCCTGGGTCACCTTCAGCAGCAGCACGTTCCATCCCTTGTTGAGGGTGACGGTGGCGTGGTCCTGGGCGATGCTGATCCCGCGCCGCGAATTGGCGGCGATTACCTGCTTTCCGTTGATCCAGGCCCGCAGGCCGTCGTCGCTGCCGGTTTCGAGCTTGGCCTGGCGATCATCCGGGCTGTAGATGCTCGTGCGAAGATACGCGGTGCAGTTGTGGAGCCCCTCGACGGCCTTGCTCAGGTCCACCGCCCAGGGGCGCGAGGCGTCGCCGCCGGCGGTGATCGGCCGCCAGACGACGGGGGCGTCGTGGGTCTCGGGCGGGAAGGGGATGTCGAACAGTTCGGTCGGGCCCTTGTCCGGCTGCGTATAGGGGCCGGCGAGCTTCCAGCTCAGGATATGGTCCTGTCCGCCTTCCAGGGCGGTGAGCAGTTCACGCGCGCCGGAGAGCACGAGGCCGTCGCACTTGGTCTTCAGGACCGCCTGCAGGGCCTGCGTGACGTCGTGGCGGTACTGGCGGGCGATGGACCTTGAGATGACCAGGATCGACGCGGCGGCCTGCGACTGCAGGGCCTGGTCGGCAAGGTGATGGCCCGCCAGCATCAGCGTGTCGAGTGAGGGCATGTCGGCGATATCTGACAGGACCAGCCGCTTCTCGTCGTCTCGCTTGGCGAGCATGAGGGCGCGGCGGTACATATCGAGCGCCTGGGCGGGGTTGTCGCGCCGCAGCGCCGCGGCCTGGCGCAGATACGCGCGCAGGGCGGCGGCGTGGTGGTCGAGATTCTCGCTCTTGGTGATGATCTCGATGAGGTCGTCGAGCACCGAAGCGTCGGGCCAATTGATGATGCACTGGGCGGCGGCGTCGCGGATGGCTTCGTTGGGGTCTTTGGCGGCGGCGTGGACGATCTTGAGGGCCTGTCCGCCGCCGATGCCTCCGATGGCCCGCAGCAGGCTGCAGCGGTCGCGGAGGTCTTCGCTGACGCTCAGCGACTTTGCGACGAGGATGACGGCCTTGTCCAGGTCGCCGCTTCGGCGCCCACAGAGGGCGACGGCCGACTCTGCGGCGGGGCGGTCATTGTCGCCGGTGGCGGCGAGCATGCGGCGGACGAGCATGGGCAGGTATCGCACCTCGGCGACGGCGGCGAGGGTTTTGAACGCCTCGCTGCGAACGATCTCGTCGTCATCGGTGCAGGCTTGGAGCAGCTCGGGGACGGCCCAGGCGGTCTTGCGGTCGGCCAGGCAGCGGAAGAGCTCGACTTTGATATTGTTCTTGGCAGGCTTGATCGCCCAGATGATCGCCTGGTCGACGGCGCGGCCTTGCAGGGCCCGCAGCGTCGCTCGGGCGGCGGCGGCAAGGGGTTCCTCTGCGCCGGTCATCTCCGCCAGCATGGGCACGCAGGCGGCGTCGCCAAGTTTGGCCAGGGCCACGACGGCCGCCAGGCGCGCGGAGGCGTGTTCGCCGCCGGCCGCGGTCATGATGGCCGATCGCGCGGCGGGGTCGTTGCGTTCGACCAGCACGCCCAGCAGGGCCACCTGCGCGGCGGCGTCAAGATCCTTCATGTCGCGCCCCATCGCCTCGGTAACCGCCGAGCCGACCATCGAGCGGGCGAGTTCGCGGGCCTTGGCCGCCATCGCCGGATCGGGGTTGATCAACAGCCGCGTCACCACGGGGGCGGCGCGGGTCGGGGCGGTGGCGGCCAGCCCGTGCAGGGCGGACAGTCGCAGCACCACCGGAACATCCTCGCCGGTGAGTTGCTCGCAGATGGTCATCGCCGCGTCGATCTTCCCGGCGGCGACCATCTCGCGCGCCACCCGGAGGCGCGCCTGGGCGATCGACGGGCGGTAGCGCGACGGCGCCTTGCCATAGGCCTTGACCAGCGCCGCGGCGGCGTCCGGCGTGGCGATGCGCGACAGCGCGGCGATAGCCGCGGCCAGGATCGCGTCGTTGTCCGGCGAAACGAACCCCAGCAGCGCGTCGATGGCCTGCTCGTCGCGACGGCGACCGGCCGAGTCGATCAGGCTGATGAGCTGGCGCCCTTTGAACCGCTTCAGGGCGACGCGCAGGGTCTCGCCCGCCTGGGGCAGGGGGATCGCTTCGAGCGACTGGACGGTTGTGGAGAACAGGTCGTCGCTGTTCATCGCCTTGGCGAGGCAGTCGACCGCCTCGGTCGTGCCGATCAGGGCCAGTTGGCGGCAGACGAATATTCTGCAGTCGAGGGTGGATTTGATTTTGTTGTCGAGTACCTTGACGAAGTACTCCACCAGTTGCGTTCGCACTTCGGGCGTGGCGGACTTGACGATCTCAGCGACGGCCTCGATGGCGTCGGCGCTCTTTCCGGACTGGTAGGTCAGCATGTCCTTGAGAGCGGCGGTCATCCCGGGAACTGCTTCGACGGGCGCTGCGGCGGAGGGTTCGGACGCGGCCTGGGTCGAAGGTTGAGCCGGCTGTGAAGCCGCTTCGCCGGCGGTCTGGGCCGCCGCACCGGCCGACAGCGCCGCCAGGACAGCCGTCAGTGCGGCAGAACGCATCCTATCGCGCAAAGACAACACGATACTTCCTTCCTGAGGTTGGGGGTAGTCAGTCTACCCGAAACGCCTCGGATATGACAGAGCCTGGTTGGCCCGCCAGGATGCCTACGCCTGGGCGGGCTTCTTGTAGACGTTCAGGCCGACCTTTTCCTGTCGGTCCGGGATGGTGGCGTTGCCCTCGGTCGAGGCGATGATGACCGTCTTGCCCGATGACGAAGGGCCGAACTCCTTGCTCAGGTCGACCTTGATCGTCAGGATATTGCCTTCAACGCTCATTTCCACGTTCTTCATGGCGCACTCCTTCGGAGGTTATGCACTTAATTGTTATCGTACAAATGGCCGTTGGGGCTGTTGCCTGTCCGCAGGAATTGCGGATTGGGGATTTCGGATTGTGGATTATGGACAGTACGTCGGCGATTGGTTCGCGACGGATATTCACCGCGGAGATCGCAGAGGACGCAGAGAAAAAAGAAGGAGTTTTTAACTTCTTCTTCCTCAGCGTCCTCCGCGACCTCTGCGGTTAAATTGCCCGAGCAAACCTATGAAATCCGAACCTCGCGGCGGGTCTTCTGGGAGTCGTAGACGCCGTTGAGCATTTTCATCAGCGTCACGCCGTGGGCGGCGCAGGGGATCGGCTGGCGGCGGGTCTGGATGCACTGGACGAAGTGCTTGACCTCGTCGGCGAAGGGGTTGTTGGCCGGCGGCTGGGGGGTGATGTCCATCTGCATGCCGTTGCGTTCGACGAAGATGGTCAGCGGGTTGACTTCGGCGCCGCCGAGGGTCCCGGCGATCTGGATGGCGCTGCCGCCACGCTGGTTGAGTGCCCAACTGGCCTCGAGGATCAGCACCGCGTCGTTGGCGAAGCGGATCAGGGCGAACGCCGAGTCGTCGACGTCGTACTTGACCCCGGCGGGCACGGTATGGGCGAAGCGGGTGTAGGCGGCCCCGCAGACGCTGACAGGGCGCGGGCAGCCCATCAGCCACCAGGCGTTATCCAGGGCGTGAACGCCGATGTCGATCAGTGCTCCGCCGCCGGCCCGCGACTTGTCCACGAACCAGCTCTTGGTCCCCAGCGGAATTCCGCGGCGGCGGTGGTAGACCGCCCGGCCGAAGTAGATCTCGCCCAGTTCGCCCGACTCGACATAGCGATGGATGGTGGTCGCGGCGCTGGTGAATCGCTGGCACAGGGCGTACATGAGGACCTTGCGGGCCTTCTTGGCCGCCGCGGCCATCGCCTGCGCCTCGGCGACCTTGCGGGCGGGAGGTTTCTCGCAGATAACGTGCTTTCCCGCCTGCAGGGCGGCGATGGTGATTGGGGCGTGCAGGTCATTGGGGACGGCCACGCTGACGGCGTCGAGATCGGCCTGGGCGAGCATTTTCCTGTAGCTGGCGAAGCCCTGGGGCACGTCGTACTCTTTGCACTTGGCGGCCAGCAGGTCGGTGTTGATGTCGCACAGGGCGACGACTTGTGCAGCCGTGTCGGACTTGTATCCTTTGAGGTGCTCGCAGCCGGGCCAGCCCACGCCGATGACGCCGATCTTGACGACCTTGGACATAATGTGGTTCCTTAATGTCCGGTCATTGTGGCGGGGGGGAAATAAATTGTCAAATTATGGCTGGCATGGCGGGGCGGAACGTGCAAAATAAAGCAGTCGCGTCAGGAGGACGACGCTAGAATTCAGTCAAATTGGTAAAACCCGGCAGATGAGTGCCAAGCCGTCCGGCCGGTAGTCCGGGGCGGTCCATAAAAAAGTTTCAGTACGCGGTCCTGCCTCGCCGAAAGGTGGTTAAGTTCAGCGAGCGAAAGACGGGTGAAGCAATGGACGCCGGAAACATCCGGGGGGAGAAGCCAAGAGCGAGGCTGTGCGAGACGGCCTTGGCGGCGCTTTGCCTATGCGGCAGCCTCTGGGCAGGGGACGGCACGTCGTCCAGCTCCGGCCAGGGCAGCCTCGATTCGCTGATCGCGGAGATTCGCCAGACTCGCGACATCCGCACCGCCGCGGCGCTGTACGCCCAGGCCCGGGCTATCGATCCGCGAAGCGAGGATCTTTACCACGCCTACATGGAGACGGCGCTCAAATGCGGGTTCCCAAGGCTGGCCTACTATGCGGCCGCGGAATTGACCCAACTCGACGCCCAGGATGGTCAGGCCTGGTCAGTGCAGGCATATTACAATGCTGTCCGCCAGGACTACCGCCAGGCGATATCGGCCGGCGCCCAGGCGGCCGAACTGCTACCGGCGAATCCTTCGCTGCTGAACAACATGGGATATCTGCTGGGGTGGTATGAAGGGCTGCCCATCCCGCCCCGGCTCAACAGCAACGTGACGCAGACCCTGGCGGTGCAGAAGCCCAACTGGCTCAAGTCGCCGGTGTTCGCCAAGTGCTATCAGGAGACGGTGACGGCCGCCAAGGCGTACAACGAGCACCTGGCGGTGTGCAAGGAGAAGGCACAGGAGACGCGGCGGCGGCTTGATACGCTGACGGGTCTGGCCAAGAAACTCCAGGCGGCGGTGTCGTCCAACGCGTCTGTGATCGACGCCTGCGACTCGAAGATCGACAGCCTTCAGGTGTCGCTGGACCGGACGCTGAACGATCCGACGATGTCCGAGGCGGCCAGGAATGCCCAGGCGCGCGGCATCGAGAGCCAGATGAACATCCTTCGCGAGCGCCGCAATCGCTGGAACGGCTACATGACCCAGGCCACGCAGCGGATGCAGTCGCTTTCGCAGGAGATCCGGGTGGCCGCCACGGCCAACACCGACGCCGAGAAGCGCCTTAAAGAAGCGGAGGTTCCGACGTTCAAGCCGGTGTGGCGGCCTCCGGATGTTGAGGGCGTGGTCACCGCCGACGCCGAGCCCAGCGGACCGACGGGCGTATCGGCCGCTCCCGCCGTTGCCGCCGCCGCGGCGCCGGCGCAGTCATCGTCGGCCTCGATCGAAACGCTTCTGGACATGGCCAAGCTGCTCATCCGCAACGGGCTGGAAGAGAAGGGCAAGGAATCGCTCAAGGCGATCATTACCAAGCATCCCTCGACGGCCGCGGCCAAGGAGGCCCAGGCCGTTCTGGACAACCCCGTCGCCGCGTACCAGGAGCGTCCTGCCCGCCCCGCCGAACCTGTCGTCGCTCAACCGGCGCCGACTGAGCAGGCCAAACCGCGCTCCCACCGCGCCAAGACTCCGCAAGCGCCGGCTAAGAAAGCCGATGCCGAAGAACTGCTCCAGGCCGCCCGTCTGCTGGTGCGAAACGATCAGTCCCAAGCCGCCCAAAGCCTCCTGCAGACGATCATGAATGACCATGCCGGCACGCCCGCGGCCCGCGAAGCCAAAGTGCTGCTGGCCGGGCTCAAGTAGCCGCTCGACCGGCAGATGCAGGTTCGACGCCGTTGAAAATGGGGCCGCTTTGCCGATAACCTTCTTCAACGCGCCAGGGCGCTAGTTAAGCCGCAGAGGTCGCTGAGGACGCTGAGGATGTTAAAAGATAAAACATCCTCTTCCCTTGTTTTCACCTCAGTGATCTCTGTGACTCTGTGGTGAGTGGTTCTTTTGCAGCAAGGAGAATCGAATGATCCAGCTTTATTGGAAGAACGCTTCCAGCGACGTCGTCACCGATAAGAACGGAATCTCCCGGGGCGACCTGGACACACTGGCCCCGGCCGTCGCGGCTGCGCACCGCGTGGTGCAGGAACAGATTCATGACGGTCACCTGGGATACGCCAAGCTGCCCACGCGGCGCGACTATCGCGACGCGGTGATGGCGCTGGTGAATCGCTACCGGGGCAATACGACGGACCTGGTGGTGCTGGGGATCGGCGGCAGCGCCTTGGGCAACATCGCCCTGCAGGCGGCGCTGAACCCCGCCACGTACAATTTGATGGGCGACAAGGTGCGCCCCGGCCCGCGCCTGTTCGTGCTCGACAACGTCGACCCGGCGATGATCTCCGACACGCTCAAGATCGTCCGCCGCCGCCTCAAGACCACGCTGGTCAACGTGATCTCCAAGAGCGGCGAGACGGCCGAGACCGCCAGCGCGTTCATGATCTTCCGCCAGGAGCTCAAAAAGAAGCTCGGCGACGACTTCGCCCAGCGCATCGTCGCCACCACCGACCTGGCCAAGGGCACGCTGCACGATATCGCCACGGCCGAGGGCTACCCCATGCTGGCGGTGCCCGACGACGTCGGCGGGCGCTTCAGCGTGCTCTCGCCGGTGGGGCTGTTCAGCGCCGCCATGTGCGGGATCGACATCGACGCGCTGTTGGGCGGGGCCGCCGCCATGCGGGCGCGGCTCGAGCAGAGCGACTGGCGGGCGAACATCGGCTGCGTGCTGGCGGCTATCACGTACCTGTCCTTTGCCCGCAAGGGCAAGCCGATGCACGTGATGATGCCTTACTCCAACCGTCTGTACCTTCTGGCCGACTGGTACCGCCAGCTCTGGGCCGAATCGCTGGGCAAGAACGTCGACCGCCAGAACGCCCCGGTCGTCGTCGGGCCCACGCCGATCAAGGCCCTGGGCACCACCGACCAGCACAGCCAGGTGCAGCTCTACCGCGAAGGCCCCAACGACAAGCTGACGATCTTCCTGGAAGTCGAGAAGCATCCGGACAACGTCCGCGTGCCCAAGAGCTTCGACGAGATCGCCGGGCTCTCATACCTGGGCGGCGCCCAGATGGGCAAGCTCCTCAACGCCGAGAAGCTGGCCACCGAGTTCGCCATGGCCAAGTCGCTGCGTCCGACGGTCACGCTGCGACTTCCCGAGATCACCCCCGCCGGCGTCGGCGAGTTCATCTACCTCTTCGAGTACGTCACCAGTTTGATGGGCGAGATGCTCAACATCGACGCCTACAACCAGCCTGCCGTCGAACTGGGCAAAAAAGCCACCTTCGCCCTCATGGGCCGCGGCGGTTATGAAGACGTCGCCAAAGAAATGAAGCCCTTCACGCGATTGGATAAGGACTACCTGCTCTAAGCGCCGGCGGCCGTGCGAAAAAAAGACGGGGACAGCCGCTGGGCTGTCCCCGTCTGATCGTCACAGGCGGTACGGTTACTTCTCGTCCTTGACCTCGTATTCGGCGTCGATGACATCTTCGCCGCCTTTGGGTTCTTTGCCTTCGCCGCCGGCTCCGGGGGGCGGGGTCTGCTCGCCGCCGGGGGCGCCGCCGGCCGCGCCGGCCTTCTTGTACATCTCCTCGGCAACCTTGTGCGAGGCCTGCTCGAGCGCCTCGGTCGCGCGGGTGATGGCGCTCATGTCGTCGCCCTTGAGGGCCTCACGCAGTCGCGAGATGGCCGACTCGATGTCGCCGCGCTCCTGCGCGCCGACCTTGTCGCCCATGTCCTTGAGGGCCTTCTCCGCCGTGTAAGCGAGTTGGTCGCCCTTGTTCTTGGCCTCGATCAGCTCGCGGCGCTTGCGATCGTCCTCGGCGTGGCTCTCGGCGTCCTTGCGCATCTTCTCGATCTCGGCACTGGACAGTCCGCTGGAGCCCTTGATCTCGATCGAGTGCTCCTTGCCCGTGCCCAGGTCCTTGGCGTGAACGTTGAGAATGCCGTTGGCGTCGATCTTGAACGCCACCTCGATCTGCGGCATGCCCCGAGGCGCCGGCGGAAGACCCGTCAGGTTGAAACGCCCCAGCGTGCGGTTGTCTGCGGCGAACTCGCGCTCGCCCTGCAGCACGTGAATAGTCACTTCGGGCTGGTTGTCCGCAGCCGTCGAGAAGGTTTCCTTCTTTTCGGTCGGGATGGTCGTGTTGCGTTCGATGAGCTTGGTCATCACGCCGCCGAGGGTCTCGACGCCCAGCGACAGCGGCGTGACATCCAGCAGCACCATCTGCTCCTCGACCTCGCCGCCCAGGATCGCGCCCTGGATGGCCGCGCCGATGGCCACGACCTCGTCGGGGTTGACCGACTTGTTGGGCTCTTTGGCGAAGAGCTCCTTGACGATCTGCCGCACGCGCGGGATGCGCGTCGAGCCGCCCACCAGCACGGCCTCGTCGACGTCCTTGGGCGAGAGCTTGGCGTCCGACAGCGCCCGCTTGCACGGGCCGACCAGTCGCTGGAACAGCTCCTCGCACAGGCCTTCGAACTTCGCCCGCGTCAGGGTCATCGTCAGGTGCTTGGGTCCCTCGGCCGTGGCGGTGATGAAGGGCAGGTTGATGTTGGCTTCCATCGCCGTCGACAGTTCGCACTTGGCCTTTTCGGCGGCCTCTTTGAGCCGCTGCAGGGCCATCGGGTCGTTGCGCAGGTCGATGCCCTCGTTGCGGCGGAACTCGTCGGCGATGAAGTGGATCAGGACCTCGTCGATGTCGTCGCCGCCGAGGTGCGTGTCGCCGTTGGTGCTGAGCACCTCGAAGACGTTGTCGCCGATATCCAGGATCGAGATGTCGAACGTGCCGCCGCCGAAGTCGAAGACCGCGACCTTCTCGTTCTTCTTCTTGTCCAGCCCGTACGCCAGGGCGGCCGCCGTGGGCTCGTTGATGATGCGCTCGACTTTGAGTCCGGCGATCTCGCCGGCTTCCTTGGTGGCGGTGCGCTGCGAGTCGTTGAAGTACGCCGGCACGGTGATGACGGCGCGTTTGACTTCCTGGCCGAGGTAGTCCTCAGCGGTCTTCTTCAGGTCGCCCAGGATCATCGAGCTGATTTCCTGGGGCGTGTAGAGTTTGCCGGCGACCTTGACCTTGACCAGGTCTTCGGCCCCGCCGACGATCTCGTAGGGCACCATCTTTTCTTCCGACGCCACTTCGTTGTGCCGCCGGCCCATGAAGCGCTTGATCGAGTAGATGGTGTTGGTCGGGTTGGTCACCTGCTGGTGTTTGGCGGGCTGACCTACCAGTCGCTCGCCCTTGTCGGTAAAGGCCACCACCGACGGCGTCAGGCGGCTGCCCTGCTGGTTGATCAGCACCTTGGGCTCTTTGCCCTCGAGGATCGCCACCACGCTGTTGGTCGTGCCCAGGTCGATTCCAATAATCTTGTCAGTCGCTGCCATAATTTTCACCTCATCAGTTATGGGTCCCCGCATCGGCTGCGCAGGCTGTCCCTCAGAAGCTTATGCAATCACGATGCCACAGATTTAAGCTAATCTTGTGCAAGCAGTTACAGAACGACCTCTACCGTCCGGATGTGCCATTTCGACCGCCTCAGCGGTCCGCAGGGCTGGCTTTGGCAGGCTTCTGCAATCCTCGGACATCAGGCCTCAGGCCCGCCCAGTGGAAGCGGCGACAGGGCATCGATCCCGTCGCAGGCGTTCTTGAGAAAGCACGCCAGCAGAATGAAGTAGGCCAGGTGGCACAAGCCCGCCATCAATACGGCTATGCCGCCTGCAGCGGCGGCTTCGGGCGTTTGGTCGGATATCAACGCTACGGCAAGCACCACCAGAAGAAGGCTGGCAGCCCACACGATCACCACACTGTTGCCCAAAGCTCGAGACGCCGGGCGCGACGGGGCTCCGGTCGCCGCCAACCGCCGGTTGTACCACTGGCACCAGCCGCCATGGGTGCGAAAAGCCCAGTACACGTTGAATAGCGGCATCAGCATGAATCCCACAGCCGCTCCGGGCGTGATCTCGGCCGGCTGCACCGCCCGCCACATTCGGTACAGGACGATCAAGTACAGCACCAACGCCGCTGCATATGCAACCGCGAGCAGAATCGTTAACAATCCTGCGGCAAGAAATAGGCCGTCGAACGGCTGCCTGCCGAAGATACTCAACAGCGACGAGATGAAGATTAGTCCAATGATGGCGATGATCAGGCTTCCGCAGAGGAGGTACCCACGATAGCATCCGCGGGCGACCTTGTCGGGCGCGCCGCAAGGGCGCAATGGCTGCCGGACCCCAGGAAGCGGCGGCGGCGATGTGCCGTCCGCCGGCGCTGCCACGATGAAGACCTCGCGACAATCCGGGCATCGGCCCTGCTTGCCTGCAAGCGAATCATCCGAAGTCAACCGCAACCCGCACTTGGGACAGACGATGATCATGTGCTTGCTCCCATGTCTGAAGCTGAACGATCGGAGACACGCACAACGGAGTTGTGCGTGGCACCCTGTTAATGCATGGGCGGGACGCCCATGCCACACAGCAAGAGCATGGGCGGGACGCCCATGCCACAAAGCAAGAGCATGGGCGGGACGCCCATGCCACACAGATTAATGATGCTCGCGGTGGTCGGCCGTGGGCGTGTGGTTGTGGAACTCGCCGTGCTGGTGCATGCGGTTGTGCAGCTTGCGGTGGACGCCCGTCAGCACCAGGCGCATGCGGCGGTGGGCCGTGGCGCTGTGGCGCGGACCCACCGTGTCCAGGTACGCCATCGCGCCTTCGATCTGTTCCAGGATCGTCATGGCGTCGGCCGCGGCGAAGAACTCGCTGCCCTTGACGTCGACAATCACCGGCGAGCTGTGCGCGGCGATCATTTCGGGCTTGTCCTTGTACTTCGCCCGCACCAGCAGCGCCACCCACGAGCTGCGGTCGATCTTGAGCGACCAGTGGCCGATGTCGCCGGAGGGGTCCACGCGGCGGCTGTCGCGAACCTCGCCGTTGACGATCAGCTCGACCTTGGTCATCGGCACGGTCACGCTGGCGACGCGGTATGTCACGTCGACCGTGCCGCCGGTGGCCTTCATGGCGATGCGCGTGCCGCTGGGGCGCCCTTCGACGGCGAAGTCGAGCAGCGGACCGAACGTCACGAACGTGCGGCCGTCGCGGATGGCCTGCTTCCACGCCTCGTACGTGAACGCCTGCCCGCGCCGGATCTGCGCGTACGTGCGCACAGTGCCCACGGCCGTGTTGGCGGACATCTTGTCGGTGCCGCCGACGGCGGCCACGAAGTACCCGCAGTTGAGGTAGCGGTACCAGTCGCACAGCGAGTACGCGTCGATGCCGTAATAGAGGTTGCCCCAGGAGGTCATCTCGACGCCCGAGACGGCGCCGTCGACGATGGCAGCGGCGTGCTCGGCCCGGGGGGCGGGGAAGTGCGGCACGATCACCACGCCGCCCTGGCGTTTGCACATGCGGGCCCACTCGGTCAGCAGGCATTCGACGCCGTCGCCGATGGCGGCCTCGTCGGCCCCGCCGGTGGTCATCGGGGCGATGATCGGCGGGCGGTAGCCCAGCAGCGAGATGTGCCCCAGGATGTGCTGGCGGTTCTCGGTGCCGACGCGCACCAGGTGCTCGCCGTCGCCGCCGGTAGCCTTCTCGCCGAGCGTCTTGCCGTCGAAGTCGCCCACGTTGGTCATCAGCTCGCCCCACTGGCTGGCCAGCAGGTTCACCACGTTGACGCCCTCGCCCGCGCCCTCCAGCAGCGCCGAATGCGGCGAGAGGAAATGCACATGCGTGTCGGCGCTGACCCACCCGGCCTGCCGCCAGGGCAGCACGCGCTCGATGGGGATGACGATCTCCTTCGTCGCGGCCGTCACGGTGACGACCTTGCGCACCGGGCGAATCTCGAAGCCCTTCGACACTTCGACGTACACCTTGCCCAGCGGCAGGTTGAGCGTCGTCTCGCCGGGGATGTACGAGCACAGGTGGCCGCCGTGGACGAAGTCCACGCTCCAGTCCTCGTACCAGCACGCGTTGGGGATGCGGTGGCGGTCCACCGGCGGCAGGTACTCGCCCGCCGCGCCGTGAACGTGCAGCTTGGCCGCGACGGGTTTCTTGCCGCCTTGCTCGACCACGCGCAGCGTCACGCGCTGAGTAGCCGGGGCGATCGCCACAAGTGGCACAGCCTTTCCAGGCTGTGAGGGTAGCACAGCCTTTCCAGGCTGTGAGGACAAAGATAGCTGTGAGGACACAGGCTGGAAAGCCTGTGCCACCGGGATCTTCCTGCCGCCGGCCAGGTGAAACGCCGCGTCAGCGTGGGCGGCGTACTCGACGACGATCTCGCGCGGGTTCACCCCGGGCATCTGATTGTTGTACGTGCGCGTCCAGGCGGCGCCGGATGGATACTCCAGCCGCGGCGCTGCCGAGATCACCTGCCCCATGTCCAGGGCGATCTGCGCGAGCCGCCCGTTGTCGTCCAGCGTGGAATCCCAATTTGCCCCGGCAGGCAAGGTCAGCACGGCCTTCTGCCGCGTGCCCCACACCAGCGGGTTGCTCGCAACGTTGCCGGCCGTCACCGCGCTGATGGCGATCATGCCCGAGACGCTCTCGAATCGCAGGGCGACGATCTTCTTTTCAGGGTGCGGATTCTCCATCGCCCACAGCCAGTTGACCCACCAGCCCATGTCGCCGCTAGCCGCCCGCGTCTGCGTCCAGCCCCAGCCGTGGCTGGGCTTCTCGTGGTTGGCCGGCACCGGGTGGGGCTTGTGCATCGCCACGGCCTGGAAGCAGTTCTCCCCCCAGCCGCGCTGCATGGGCCCGATCTGGTGCCGCCGGCGAATCTCGGCCGAGGCCTCGGTCCCGTCGGCGTACAGCAGCACGTAGTTGGCCACATGCTCGTTGAGATACCCCGGCCCGCGCCGCGGGCTCTCCGGACAGCCGCGCTGGTCGCGCGGCCAATCGCGAATCTCGCTGGTGTGCATAAACACCAGCCACCGAGCCCGCAGCGGTTTGAGCTTCCGCGTCACCGCCCCCTCGCGCAAGACAATTGCCTTCGCCCCGACATTAAACGGCACACCCCACCCGACGCACTTGCCCGAAGGCGCATGCGGGGCCGCATCCACCCAGCACCGAGTAGCCTGCGACTCCTTCAGATCCGTCAAGGCAACATTCCCCGAAAGAGGCAGCGGCGTGAAATGCGAACTGGCCGGACCGTCGATGACTGGTGGCATGGAACTTCTCCGATTGCGGATTTTTGACCTGCCTGCGGCAGGCAGGTTTCGGATTTCGGATTTCGGATTACCGACCCGGGCAAACTCCGCTGGTACGTTACTACAGTCCATGGCAATGTGAAATCAGAAATCGGATCGTGCCGTGAGTGACCGGATTTCCTGGCAGGAAATCCGGTCGCTCACAGAGCGGGAACGAAATGGAGACAGAAAAGGTCCGCGGATATCCGCTGGCCTATTTCGTTTTGTACTGCCTGACGTTCATCGCCTTCCACAGCAACCATGGGTGCGTCGTGATCCGGGTCGCCATGTCAGCGTCGTTCGTCAGCCGCTGCGGTTCGATCTGCCCGTGGTCCAGGATCGCATCCAGGAACGCCATCTCCTCAGCCGTCATCGGCAGTACTGCCCCAAGCCCCTGGCGACATTCGGTGATCATTTGGCGGACCCAGTCGCGCGACATCCCCCCCAGGAACTCGCGGCGAAGTACCGGAGCGAGCTGCTCCTGCAGTTCCTGCTCGTCGTAGCCCACGTCCTCAACCTTCACCGCCCGCCAGTCCTTGCGGTTCATCGCACCATAGAGCACAAAGCCACACCGGAGTTTCTGATGGTCAAGATGGGTCTTTGTGAGCATCTGATGGGCATCGAAGAGATCCCGCCCGGCCTGGCGGGCCAGCAGCGCCGCGAGTTTGCCGGCAGCCAGTTCGTGGATGTCCAGAACCGGGATCTGCCTGGCTGAATAGGAGCCGACCGTTGCATCCCTGATCATGATCGGCCAGAGCGGTACACGGAACATGAAGTTCAAATCGACCTCCAGATTGCCGCCCTCGCCCAGCGCGCTATCGTATCGCAACCGCCACTTCCCCCCGGCATGGTCGTTTGGCGCGCGTGTGATGGCCATGCCTTCGCGGGAACAAACCGCCCGCAGGGCCTCTTCAACCTTGGGACGTTCAGCCATCATCGTCTGGCGATCCATGGCCCCGACGTAGTTGAGGTCGATGTCCACGGATAGCCGAGGCATATCGAACAAGAAGAGGTTCAGGGCCGTGCCGCCCTTGAGCACCCACCGACCCTTGAGGAACGGATGGCTGTTGAACCCCTCCAGCAGGTTCAGCAGGTGGATCACCTTCTCCAGAATCTCGGGCCGGAACCCGGTGGCCTGCGCCTCGCGTGTGAGCTTCTGGCGTGAGATCTTCATGCGATCTCCTCCCACGTCCTCTCGGCCAACGACTTGGGAACTATGAGGCTCCATTCCTTGACCAGCGTCCCACCCTTGCTTCGCTGCAGGTAGTGCGGCTGGCGGGGACGTAGATTCCGCAGCGGGTTCAGATGTCGGTCCTCGACCATCAGTGGCGTGGCATGCTGCTCGAGGTAGAAGCCCACCTTGGCTGCCGTCGTCCGATTGCCCAGAAGCTTGACGTATTCAACCACCAGGTCCAGGTCGAAGTACTCGACTGATTCCAGCGACCGCCAGATATCTTCCCACCCGCCGCCAAGTTCGGGGCGATCCAAAAGGTCCACCAGTGTTCGTTCAAGGCGGGCGACCCGGATCTCGGCGCCGTAGCGTTCGACGCTCTTGGTGGCGAAGTGCTGGCGACCCTTCTCTCGAAGAGCTTTTGGGAAGACGACACATTCGAAGCGGCAGCCTCGAAAGACAAATGGACGAAGCGGCTTGTTGCTCTGGAAGAAATACCGCTCGAACACGGAGTGGGCCTTGCCATGCACCTCCAGTGCGGTGTGGTACGCCACAACGGCATCCTGCGATGACTTGCCGGCTATGAGGTAAGGATCGACAGGATAGTCGGCTGGATCGCTTTCTGGCGGAACCACTCCGTAGAGGCCGCGGCGTATGCGGACAAGATGTCCTTGCCGGAGATGGTAAGACACCAGCGCCTCGCGGGATCGCTTGTTGCGGGAATACTCCTGATCAAGCCATGCCTGAAGTTCCGCCAGCGTGACCACCGGTTCTTCAAAGGCCAGGTTATGGATCTTCATGGCCGACTCCACTTGAACAATCGTGCTGTTACACGGTACTCGATTATGTGTTTCGACACACAGCATCAAGTATCGACGGCCAACTCGTCCAAACTTGATTCTATTTGCCGAAATACGTTAATATATTACGTGTTTCGTCTAGTTAGTTCAAGTCAGATCGATCTGACCCGATCAAGTCAATCGAGTACCCTCCGATTGCGGATTACATCGTGTCGCGGGCGTCTCGCCCGCGCATGCCGAGGGCATCTTGCCCTCGACTGACAGGCTATCTTCCTTTGCATCGAGGCGGGGTGCCCACGGCACCGTTACGTTACTACAACAGTCGGCACTGTGAAATCAGAAATCCCGATAGCAGTCACGGCTCCACTTCCTGCGCCCAGGGTTGGGCCGCGCGGCGGCGCCTTCGGATCAGATATTGCAGGAGCAGCGAAAGCGACCAGATTCCCAACGATACGAGCAGGTAGAGGTGTGCCTTTGATCCTTCCTTAATTTCGAAATTCACCCTGCACAACCAGAACGCGAGCACCACAAACATGGCCCAGGTCGGAATCCATGTCAGACGCATGCTACGGTATCTGGCCACAGGCTCATGGCGTGGCGAAAGATCATCCGTCACCTGTGCCAGAGCGCCTGCGATCAGGGCGAATGTCCAACAGGAGATCAGGACGATCATTCCTTCGTGCCGCCGGTGGGCAAGGGACAGGCCTATGCCCAACACGCTCGCGGCCGGGAGGCTTGAGCAAAGGATGATGAGCAGGCCTCGGATGTTGGTGCCCAGAAATAGCATCGCTGCTGCCTTTGACAGGCACTATAAATGCCGCCGGTCACGCGGTCAACACCTACGGAGCATGAGGGCAAAACGTCTACTATTCGGGGTCCGCGCACACCACAATTGAAGGCGATTCCCGCGAAACCGCTGTGAAAAGTACAACAAAGTGCAAGGAAGTGGAATTGTGGCACGGCCCGTACCACTTTCGGGGGGCGGGCGGTCTTGCACTTCCCGCGAAACCGCTGTGAAAAGTACAACAAAGTGCAAGGAAGTGGAATTGTGGCGCGGCCCGTACTACTTTCGGAAGGGGCGACCTGCGGTACCGGCGCGCTGACGGCGATCAACGGGCGGCTTACAACTTTGCCGCAAAGATCACAAAGACCACGAAGACGCTGTCTCAGAAGTGGCATGGGCGTCCCGCCTGGGCAAAGTGCAGGGACATGGCCGAGTCCTTCGACAGGCTCAGGATGAAGCGGCCATGCGACTCACGGGCGAGACGCCCGTGCTACGAAGATTCTGAGATCGCTGCGAAAACTTTTTCTGTGTCCTTTGTGATCTTTGTGGCCACGCTCTTTACCGATCGCGCAGGCGCACGACGCGGCCATTGCCTAACGCGGGCAAGAGGCTTACTCTGTAGCGGTGCGGACGGACTCACAAAAACATCTGAAGCGCAGGAAGGCACTCGACGGCGGCGCCGTGCTGCTGGAGGAGTCGGCGGCCAAGGGGCCGCTGGACCTGGCGGGGCTGTTTGGCAACGCGCGGCCGGTCGAGGTCGAGATCGGGTGCGGCAAGGGGACGTTCCTGCTGACTCGGGCTAAGGCGCGGCCGGAGGTGAACTTCATCGGCCTGGAGTACGCGCGGGCGTACGCGTTGTACTGCGCCGACCGGTTCCGCCGCGCGGGGCTGGAGAACGTTCGGATGCTGGCTGCAGACGCGGGGGCGTTTTTCAAAACCGCCCTGGGCGAGGCGAGCGTGCAGCGGGTGCATATTTATTTTCCCGACCCGTGGCCCAAGCGCAAGCACCACCGGCGGCGGCTGATTCAGCCGGCCTTTATAGAGCAGGTTCGCCGGGTGCTGACGGCAGGGGGGCTGTTGCAGATCGTGACGGACCACCGCGAGTACTTCGAGCAGATCCGCCGCGTGCTGGCCGAGGCGAGCGGATTTGCGACGATCGACTTCCCGTCGATGACCGACGCGGCCGGCGAGATCACCGGCACGAACTTCGAGCGCAAGTACATCGCCCAGGGTCGGCCGTTCTATTCGATTGCGCGGATGAAGATTTCGTGATCGTGTCGCGGACGTCTCGTCCGCGAGTGCCGCAGGCGTCCCGCCCGCGGAAGAGGAGGATGGACCTGCATCAGGCGAGGGCAAGATGCCCTCGCCACGCGCGGGCGAGACGCCCGCGACACGATGCGGCGATTCGTACTACAGATAGAGCGGATTGGTCCAGGCCATGCGGCCGTTGACGTCGGTCACTCTCGCTCGCACGAAGGGCAGGGGGTTGCCCCACCAGTCTTTCTTGAACTCGGCGGCGAACTCGGTGACGGTCTTGCCCGGTTCGGCTCGCAGCAGCGCGCCGTAGGGGGCGGTGGAGATGAAGTGGATGCTCGCAACGGGGCTGCAGCGGATGACGATCTTGTCGCCGTCGGCGCGGAAGTCGTGGATCTCCGGTCCGCACGTCGAATAGAACGCGCCGGTCTTGACGGCCTCGATCACGCCGGCGGCGGTGAGGCCTTTCATCTTGAGCATGGTCCATCCGCCGAAGGCGTCTTGCAGTTCATGGTGTACGTCGTCGACGGCGGTGGCCGGCAGGTGCATGCCCTGCTCGAGAGCGTAGGCCCATTCGTTCTCGCTGCAGGCGCGCCCCGAGTTGTCGCACGTGCGGTTGTAGACCTCGACGGCCGCGAGACCCTTGAGGTCCTTGAACTGCTCGAACTGATACCCGCACCAGTACGGGTGGGCGAGGACGACCGCGCCGCCGGCGGCGTTGACGCGGCGGATGAACGTGTTGGCCTGGAGGTTCTTGAACTTGAGGGCGGCGTCGACGTTCAGGGCCACCAGGTGATACGTGTTGCGGTGCCCCGGGCACTTGGGGTGAAACTCCATGCCGCTGACGAGGAGCATGCGGCCGTTGGGCAGGGGCTTGAGGTCGTTGACGGCGTTGTGGTCGGTCAGGGCCAGGACGTGGTATCCGGCCTTGCGATACTGCTTGACGCGGTCAGCGGGGGTGAGATGCCCGTCGGACGTCTTGGTGTGCGTGTGGAGATTGGCCTTGAACCATCGGCCGGGGATTTCGAAGGGGTTGACAAAGCGGGCGGGTTTTTTAGCCATCAGCGTGCGGCCTCCAAAGCGCAGTTGCCCCAGTGTATCCCCGGCGTGGGCAAAAGCAAGCGGGCAAGAAAACGGAGTCGCTTGACCGATGATAGCAGAGGCGGTTAGAATATGTTTGCGGAGGCGGGCGATGAGAGGCCGCGCGGCGGCAGTCTCATGTCCCGGCTCATGCAGCGTAACCTTCCGCGGCGGCAGCCTTCCAGGAGTCATTCCAGAACCGGCATTACAGCGACCCACCAGAAGATACCCCTATGGCACGACGACATCGAAAACGGCTCGGCGAGATTCTGACCGAATGGGGCGTCGTCACCGGCGCGGGCATCAACGACGCTCTCGAGCACGCCAAGAACGAAGGGCTTCGCACGGGCGAGGCGCTGATCGCGATGGGCCTGGCCGACGAAGAAGACGTCACCAAGGCCCTGGCCAGCCAGTACGACATGGAGTACATCGACCTCGATAAGAATGTCGTTGTGCCCACCGAGATGCACCTGATCCCCGAGGAGCTCATCCGCAAGCACCAGGTGCTGCCGCTGGCGATGGAAGACGGGAAGCTCAAGGTCATCATCACCGACCCGCTGGACCTGGAAACGCTCGACATGCTGCGTTTCCGCCTCAACTGCGACCTCGACCCCTGCCTGGCCAGCAAGACCCGAACCCGAAACTTCATCGACCAGTACGTCCGCACTGACCTGTCCATCGACAAAGCGGTGGCCGACCTGGGCCTGACCGACGAGCAGTCGGCCGTGGCCAACCAGATGGACGAGGTGTACGACCAGAACTCGGCCCCGATCATCCGCCTGGTGACGATGATCATTACCGAGGCGGTGAAGAACCGCTCGTCGGACATTCACATCGAGCCGATGGCCAACCGCGTGCGGGTGCGCTACCGCCTCGACGGCGTCTGCATCGAGCGCGACAACATTCCCAAGCGCATGCAGGGCTCGGTCATCAACCGATTCAAGATCATGGCGGGGATCGACCTGGCCGAACGCCGCCTGCCCCAGGACGGGCGCATCAAGATGCTGGTGGGCGGGTCGAACATCGACTTCCGCGTCTCGGTGCTTCCGGCGTACCACGGCGAGAGCGTGGTGCTGCGTATTCTGCGCCCCGAGAGCGTCCGGATGGGCGTTCCGGCTCTGGGTTTCGAAGAGGACGACAACACCCGCTTCCGGCGGATCATCAAACGCCCCAACGGCGTGTTCCTGGTCACAGGCCCGACCGGTAGCGGCAAAACCACCACGCTTTATGCCGCTATCAACGAACTGAACCGCCCCGACCGCAAGATCATCACGGCCGAGGATCCGGTCGAGTACAATTTCAGCGGCGTCAACCAGGTTCAGGTCAACGACCAGATCGGTTTGAGCTTTGCCCGGATTTTGCGAGCTATGCTGCGTCAGGCGCCGAACATCATCCTCGTCGGCGAAATCCGCGATATTGAGGTCGCCAACGTGGCAATTCAGGCCGCACTGACTGGACACTTGGTTTTCAGCACACTTCACACCAACGATGCACCCTCGGCAATCACCCGTTTGACCGAGATGGGCGTCAAGCCTTTTCTGGTCGCCAGCAGTATTCAGGCCATTATGGCCCAGCGTCTGGTGCGCGTGATCTGCAAGGAGTGCAAAGAGGAATATCCCAATCCCGATCCGCGAATCATGCGGTTGCTGGGGTTCTCCGACGATGAGATGAAGAACAAAACCTTTTACAGGGGAAGAGGTTGCAACGCGTGCGGCGGCACAGGATACCGCGGCCGCCAGGGCATCTTCGAGTTGATGGAGATGAACAACGCTTTGCGCGAGCTGGCGTTCAACAGCGCGCCGCTAAAGGATTTGCGCATTGCCGCCCGGGCCACCGGAATGCGCAGCCTGCTCGAAGATGGAAAGTTGAAGATATCCTCCGGTATCACCACGCCTGAAGAACTTGTGCGAATTGCACAAATTGAAGAACTCGTCCCAGAATAGTCTGGGGGCGATGTTTTTGGTTTAAGTTACTGCCCGCGAAAAGATTATATCGCCTGAACCGCCCCCTGGGCTCTGAAGAGGTCTTTGCCTTGCCGGGCGGAGCAGCGAATAATCGAATCAGGGAGGGTGAGCACGCCCATGGCAACCGTGAGCATAGACAGGCTGTTGGAGACTTGCATCAAGCGAGGTGCCAGCGACTTGCACCTCCACGTCGGCAGGCCGCCGACGCTGCGTCTCCATGGCCGCCTCAGACCGCTGGAAACGAAAGTCCTCGACCCCGACGATACCGTCAAGCTCATGTCGCAGATCACGCCCGAGCGAGCCCAGCAGGAAGTGCAGGAAAAGGGCGGCACGGACTTCGGTTTCGACTTCGGCGAGGCCGGACGCTTCCGCGTGTCGGTCTTTCACCAGAGGGGCAACATCTCGATGTCGCTGCGTCTGATCCCCTCCAAGCTGTTCAGCTTCGAGGAGATCGGCCTGCCCTCGATCGTCAAGGTGCTCTGCCGGCGGCCTCGAGGGCTGTTCCTGGTGACCGGTCCGACCGGCTCGGGCAAGACGACGACGCTGGCGACGATGGTCAACTACATTAACGAGCATTTCGACAAGCACATCATCACCATCGAAGACCCGATCGAGTATTACCACCCGCACAAGAAGTCGATGGTCAACCAGCGCGAGGTCGGCCAGGACGTTCCGTCGTTCTCCGAGGCCCTTCGCCGCGTGCTGCGCATGGACCCGGACGTGATCCTCGTCGGCGAACTGCGCGACTTGGAGACGATCGAGTCGGCGCTGCGGGCGGCCGAGACCGGCCACCTGGTCTTCGGCACGCTGCACACCACCAGCGCCCAGGGGACGGTGACGCGCATTGTCGACCAGTTTCCCGTCGACCAGCAGGAGCAGATCCGCATCCAGTTGTCCGACGTGCTCATCGGCGTGCTGTGCCAGACGCTCATCCCGCGCAGCGACGTTCGCGGCCGCATCGCGGCGTTCGAGTTCATGGTCGTCTCCAAGGCCATCGCCAACCTGATGCGCGAGAACAAGACTTACCGAATCCCGTCCTCCATCCAGACCGGCGGCAAGCTCGGCATGCGGTTGATGGACGACCACATTTACGAATTGGTCTCGCAGAACAAGGTCTCGCAGGAAGACGCGATGGATTTCTGTCAGAGCCCCGCCGATATGCAGGAAAAGCTCGACGCCCTGCGGGCCGGTCGCCCGTTGCCGCCGCCGCAGGCGGTATCGGACCAGTCCCTCGCCGGGAGCGGAGCCTAGATCATGGCCAAACTGCCTGAACATCCCAAGTACGACGTCAGCCAGCTCCGGGCCCGCCCCATCGGGCGCGTGCTGGTCAAGATGGGCAAGGTCACGCGCGACCAGGTACACGAGGCGCTGGACGTCCAGAAGCAAAAGGGCGGTCCGCTGGGGCAGATCCTGGTGGACCTGGCGTACATCACCGCCGGCGACCTGACGCTGGCGCTGGCGTTCCAGGCGGGCATGGAATACATCGACCTCAAGGACATCACCATTCCCGAGGAGGTCGTCCGCCAGATTCCCGCCCAGATGGCCAACGCCTATAAAGTGGTGCCCCTCGAGCACGACCCGGCCAGCAAACGCCTCGTGGTGGCGATGGCCACCAGCGACAACTTCCGCGCCCAGGACGACCTTCGGACGCTGATGGGTTTCGACGTGGTGGCCAAAATCGCCGACATCGAGCAGCTCAACTCGGCCCTGATGAAGTATTACGAAGTGGCCCCGGAGTCCATCGGCGACCTGATCAACGAGATCGCCGGCGACGAGCAGCTGGCGGTGCTGGAAGACCGCGGCGAGAGCATCGACCTGACGACGCTGAAAGAGATGGCCGAATCCAGCCCGGTCAAGAACCTGGTCAACATGGTGCTCTTCGAGGCCATCCGCAACCGCGCCTCGGACATCCACTTCGAGCCCTTCGAAGACGAGTTCAAGATGCGCTACCGCATCGACGGGGTGCTGTACGAAATGCTCCCGCCGCCCAAGAGCATCGCCATGGCCATCGCCTCGCGCATCAAGGTCATGTCGAACCTCGACATCGCCGAGCGCCGCGTCCCCCAGGACGGGCGCATTGAGCTGGTCGTCCAGGGCGCCCCGGTGGACCTTCGCGTGGCCGTCCTGCCCACCAGCGGCGGCGAGAGCGTCGTCATGCGCGTGCTCGACCGCAGCCAGGTCTCGCTGGACCTGGAGCGCGTGGGCATGCGCGACGACGACCTGCGCATCTTCCGCCAGTTGATCGCCCGCCCCAACGGCATCGTGATCGTCACCGGACCGACCGGCTCGGGCAAGACCACCACGCTGTACTCGGCGTTGAGCGAGCTCAACGAACCGGGGGTGAAGATCCTCACCAGCGAAGACCCGGTGGAATATGATATTGACGGTCTGGTACAGGTGCAGATCAATCCGGATATCGGTCTGACGTTCGCCCGGTGCCTGCGCAGTTTTCTGCGTCAGGACCCCGACGTGATCCTCATCGGCGAGGTGCGCGACCTGGAGACTTCCGAGATCGCCGTGCAGTCGTCGCTGACGGGGCACCTGGTCTTCACGACGCTGCACACCAACGACGCCCCCTCGTCCATCGCCCGACTGCTGGACCTGGGCCTGGAACCCTTCCTGGTCACCGCGACGCTGGAGGGGATCGTGGCCCAGCGCCTCGTGCGGCGCATCTGCCCGCGCTGCAAGGAAGAGTTCGTCCCCACCGAAGAAATGCTCATGGAGCTGGGGCTCAAGCCCGAGAACGTCGCCGGGCGAACGCTCTACCGCGGCGTCGGCTGCGACAGTTGCCGCAACACCGGCTACACCGGCCGCGTGGCGATCTTCGAGATCATGCTCCTCGACGACACCATCCGCGACCTGATCCTGGCCCGTTCGAGCACCAACGTGCTGCGCGAGGCCGCCCGCAAGCGCGGCATGCGAACGCTGCGCGAGAGCGGGCTGCTGGCGATCTATGACGGACTGACGACGATTGAAGAGGTGGTCGCCCAGACCATCAGCGAGGACCGCGAAGTCGAGTAAGGTGCATAGGCTTTCCAGGCTATGACGCCACAGGAAGAGGTTGTGAAGCCACGGGCTGGAAAGCCTGTGCCACCAGAAACGAGGACACCACCATGGCCACCTTCGTGTACGAGGCGATGAACAACGTCGGACAGCCGGAGAAAGGCGAGGTCGATGCCGCCACCAGCGCCGAGGCGATCGGCAAGATCCGGGCCAAGGGCTTTTTCCCCACCACGATCAAGGAAAAGTCCGGCGCCGCCAGGAAGAAAGGCGCCGCCGGCGGCAAGGGCGAGACGAAGGGGCGCGGGCTCAATATCACCATCGGCGGCGGGGCCAACCGCGTCGGGCGCGTCTCGAGCAAGCAGTTGACGCAGATGACCCGCCAGCTCTCGACGCTGATCGAGGCGGGCCTGCCGATCCTGCGGTCGCTGCGCATCCTCGAAGAGCAGCAGAAGCCCGGCTCGCTTCGCGTGGCCCTGCGCATGGTCGGCGACGACGTCGAAAGCGGCACGACCCTCTCGGAATCGATGGCCCGCCACCCCAAGGCCTTCACCGCCCTCTACACCAACATGATCCGCGCCGGCGAACTCGGCGGCGTGCTGGAAGTCGTCCTCAAACGATTGGCCGACTTCATGGAAAAGTCCGAGGCCCTGAAGAAGAAGGTCATCAGCGCGATGATTTATCCCGCTGCCGTCATCACCTTCTCGGTGCTGATCGTCACGATGATCATGATCGTCGTGGTGCCCAAGTTCGAGGACATCTTCACCAAGATGGGCAAGAACCTGCCGATGATCACGCAGATCCTGATCGTCACCAGCAACTTCGTCGTCAAAGGCGGATGGGCGATCATCCTGCTCTCGCCGCTGGCGGTCTGGGGCGCGTTAAAGTTGATCCGCTCCTCGGCCGGCGGCGCGTTTGCACTGGACTCGGCCAAGCTGCGCGTCCCGATCATGGGCACGATCGTCTCCAAGACCAGCGTGGCGCGCTTCGCCCGGACGCTGGGAACGCTGCTGTCGGCGGGCGTTCCGATCCTCGAGGCCCTCAACATCACCCGCAGCACCTGCGGAAACCAGGTCTTTGCCCGCGCTTTGGGCAAGGTGCATGACGGCATCCGCGAGGGCGAAAGCTTCGCCGAACCACTGCGACACACCAAGGTCGTCGAGCCCATGGTCGTCAACATGATCGACGTGGGCGAGGAGACCGGCGAACTGGACAACATGCTCGAGCGCGTGGCCGACAACTACGACGAAGACGTCGACAACATCGTCAGCGGCATGGTCTCGCTGCTCGAACCGATCATGGTCATCACCCTGGGCACGATCGTGGGCTTTATCGTCATCGCCCTGTTCATGCCGATGGTGGCGCTGCTGCAGAACATGGGCAAGTAGCCCTGGAGGGCACGGCAATGCTCGCGAAACGTAATCTTTGTTCGCGGCGGGCGATCCGGCCAAGCGCCGGGGCCTTTACCCTCATCGAATTGCTGGTGGTCATCACCATCATCGTGATTCTGGCCGCCATGATCACCCCGGCCGTCATGTGGGGCATCCGAAAGGCCAGAGATCTCGGCACCCAGACGCGCATCGACCGCCTGGCCAACGGGATCGTCGCTTACAAGCAGGACAAGCTGTTCTTCCCCGGACAGGACATCCTGGCCAAGATCGGAACGGCCGCCAACCCCACGCAGTATACCGGCAGCCAGATTCTCGCCGCCGCCATGCTCGGCTACGACTACAACACCATCACGACCGCGGCCGACGAAGCGGCGCTGTGGCCGACGTCCAACGGCGTTCCGTCCAAGGGGTACATCCTCTATTCCCGCGACGGGACCAATGCCAACGCGCCGGACAATACCTTGATGGCCAGCTACGGCACGGCCGCTGCCGCCCGCCGCTTCGTGCTCTCCGACGGGTTCGGGACCGAGCGGATGCCGATCGCCTATTTCGTCACCAACCCGATCCACGGCGGCGGACCGGCGCAGTTCCAGTTGAGCCAGAACAGCGTCATGACCGACCCGGCCACCACGCCCGCCATTGCCCAGGCGGGTTTTGAAGCCAAGATCACCAACCCCCTGACGCCGGGGCGCCCTTACAAGGATCAGGAGTTTCTCCTGATCGCGCCCGGCATGGATCGGAAGTGGTTCACCGATGATGATCGAAAGAACTGGACAATCAGCGAATAGCCCCCGACGAGGCGGATTCACCATGATCGAGATGATGGCCGTGGTGGCGATCATCATCCTGCTGTTTACCATGCTGATCCCCGCCATTCGCGTCGTTCACAGCCGCGTCCTGGCCACCAATTCCAAGAGCACCGTGGCCATGATCAGCGCCGCCTGCGACAAGTTTTCGCACGACTGGAACCGCCAGTATCCCCCCTCCTCCCCGCCGGCTGGGATGACCTACACCACCACCGGCGGACGCAACTGGTACGGACGCGAACTGCTGGTGCTGTACCTGACCGGCTATGGCGCCGACGCCGGAGTCAAGGGCGCGCCCCTCGACGGCGGGGCCAATTATGCCCTCGACGACGGCAGAGACGGATGGGGCATGCGGCAAGAGCAGGCCGGACGCATCATGGGACCCTATAACGGCACCGAAAACCTCGCCATGCGAAAGGTCACCTCCGGCACGGCCGTGGGGGAACTGTGCTTCGTCGACGCCTTCGGAAACGACATCTACTATTACCGCTACGGCGGAGCCCAGTATAACTCGGACAACGGCGACGGACCCATCGAGCAGTTGGGCCAGGACTACGTCAAGGACCCCGACGACAACGCCCATATTCTGAGCACCCGGTTTATTCTCGCCACGCCCGGTCCCAATGCGACCTGGACGGCGTATTTCGCCGACAAGGCCACCGACGACATCACGAACTTCATTCCGGAGCAGCAATAGCCATGCGGAACTCCGAAGAAAAAACGTTACGTCCACGAATGTCACGAATGATACGAATGGGAAGAAACAAAAACGGAATGTTGGAAGGATGGAAGGATGGGTGCATGCCCCGGGGCACTCCCCAGTCTTCTGATGTTGTTTCTTTCCCCGTCCCTATTCGTGACATTCGTGACATCCGCCTTCGCCAAGGCTACGGCGGACAGGTTCGTGGACGTAACTTCCCCGTCCCCGGTTTTACGCTGGTCGAGTTATTGGCGGTGCTGACGATCCTGACGCTCCTGGTGGCCATGGCCGTCGGCGTGGGCACCTATGTCATGGACAAGGCCAAGAAGACCAACACAGAGAACGTTCAAAAGATGGTGCTTTCCGCCATCGATGCATACCAGTCGGTCGCCGGCGCGTATCCCGCCAGCAGCGCCGACACCGCCTCGCTGGTGACAGCCCTGAAGGGACAGCGCCTTTCCAAGGAAAAGTTCGACCGCATTCCCGCCGAGTATCTCGACAGCACCGGCGCCAAGATTCTCGACGGTTACGGCAAAGAGATGCGATACGAGTCCAATGGCGGGTTCGGCAACGCACCGGTGCTGATCTCGGGGGGCAAGGACGGAATCATCGACGCCCCCAGCGACACTGACAACATCCGCAGCGACGGCAGATAGGTAGAGCTATGCACAGCAACGCGATCAACACAATAGTATCTCACCGCCGGCCCGGCCGGGCGTTCACCCTGGCCGAACTCATGGTCGTCATGGCGATCATCGTTCTGGTCTCGGCAGTGGTGCTTCCGGGCATCAACAAGATCTTCACGGCCGGCGCCGACATGATGGCGTTGAATCTGCTGACCGGGCAGATCGATGCCGCCCGAACCACCGCCATGGATAAGTACAAAGCCGTCGGCGTGCATTGCCAGATGGCCGACACGTCGCTGGCCGCCAACGCCAACCTGGCCAACCGCCAGTTCATGACCGTCGTCGAACACTCGCTGACGGGTTTCACACAGACCGGCGGGTACAAGCCCCAACCGCTTCCGGGCAACTACGTCCTGGGGTCGGCCGATGAGTTCCGCAACGGCGGCGTCTGGGTCAACGCCGTCGCCAACGGATTTACCAGCGGCGACCTGACCACCTTCTCGATCGTCTTCAATGCCGAGGGCAACCTCATTAAACGCACCGACACGGGCGAGCCCATCCGGTTCGACGGCGAGGACCTGCTTTTCAAGGCCGGCAACCAGTTGTGGTCGATGCCCCCTGATGAAGAAGGCGTCTCGGCCGTCACCGTGTTCGATTATGTTCAGGCCCAGTTGCTCACCAGCGACGCGGCCAAGTTCACGGCCTTCATGAACGAATCGGCCCAGTACCTTCCGATCCACATGTACACGGGCCTGATGTACCCGAGGAAATAGCCATGAGCCACACACGCACGACACCTTCGGTGGCACAGGCTTTCCAGCCTGTGGTCTCGGACACGGCCTGGAAAGGCCGTGCCACGGGTTTCACCTTGACCGAACTGCTCATTGCCGTGGGCATCCTGGGAGTCGGGATGACGATCATGGCGGTCATCTTCGCCGCCGGAATCACCGACGTCCAGGTCGCCGTCTCCACCTCCGGTTCGCAGATGATCGCCTCGCAGGGAAAGTCCGCCGCCGAACGCAAGATCAAGGCCGCCAACATCACCACCAACTCGCTGGTGGTGCTGGCCTCGCCGGCGGTGGTCAACCTGATATCGGCTGACGACCAGAAGTCGCCCCAGGGCGACCCTGCCGCCATCAAGGGGTTCATCCTGCTGGGACGCAAGATTCCCAACACCGCCTCGCAACAACTGGTCTCGGTGGCTTATCGACGCTCCAGCACGGGCGTGACAGCCGTGGCCGGCAGCATCACCGCGCTGTGCAGCGGCACGAACCTGACGGTCGCCCTGGCGGCAGACCGCGACAAGCTGCGGGTGGGCACGCCGATCATCGCCGCCGAGACCGGCGACTGGGCGCGCCTGATCCGGATCGACTCGTCCACCACGCCCCCGACCTACACGACTGACCGACCCATCGGCGGCTTGAGCAGCAGCGCTAAGCTCGCCTGGGTGGTCTATGAGACCGGCTCGACCGTGGGCGACCCCAGCCCGGCGGAGAACATGGCTGTTCTGGTGACCAACACGAGCCTTCCCTGACAGGAATAAAAAGAGGACGCCGGACTCTGTGCCCCGGCGGACGAGCGACGTTAGTACGGAGCATGAACATGAACAGACTCACTAATTCTCCAATCGCGCGCAAAAACATCGCCGACAGAAGCGGTTTCACGCTCATCGAAATGCTGGTCGCGGTGGCGGTGCTGGCCGTGATGATCATGATCTTTGGCAGCATCCTGAACCACGTCAATTCCGTCATGAACATCGCCAATGACAACATCCAGGCCGACCGCGAAACCGCCGCCGTCGCCGGGCTGGTCCAGAAAGACCTCGCCCGCGTCAGCCGCACCAGCTATATCCGCGTCGACGGCAACAAGCTCTGCGTGCAGGTCGTGGGCAACTACGAGTCGCTGTTGGCCGCCGACAGCGGCACCGTCAGCAGCGCCGCCGCCCGCAACAGCGTCACGCTCAACTGCACGCAATCCACCGCCTGGGGCGACAACAGTTGGCAGGGCGCCATGGTGCGCTTCGACGACCGCAAGTACACCGGCACCTTCTCGGCCACCACCGCCACGACCGGCACCAACAACGCCAATCCCAACTGGGTAGCCAATACATATGTCGGAGCGCTGGTGCTGGTCACCGGCGGGCAGGGCGCCGGCGTGCAGCGAACCGTCACCGGCAACACGTCCGACACCATCACCGTCGACCCGCCGTGGGGTCTGACGCCCGGAACGCCGGCCACCTCCGATCTGCTGGTGTACATGGACTTCAACGACAAGACCCTCACCGATAAGTCGACTCACCTCAACCACGGCGCCGGGACGATCCCGTCAAGCAACTGGGTGGACGACCAGGACCCCGGAAACGCCAGCGGCTGCGGGCTGCGCACCGATGGCTTGTCCGTCGTGCTGGACCCCACCAAGCTCTCGACGATCATCTCGACCACGGCTGTCAGCGTCTCCGTCTGGCTGATCGAAGACAGCACCGCCTACCCCCCCAACAACACCGTCTACTTCAGCCCCAACACCCCCTCCGGCGGGCATGGCATCACCACCGCCGTCAAGAGTTGGGACTCCGCCAATGGTTGCACGATCACGTACTTCTGGTATGCCACGCAGGGCACAGCCGGAATGCCCTACTATTTCAACCCCGGTCCCGAGCACTACCAGGGCCCGGCGTATCATCACTATGCTTTCGTGCGACCTCCGACCAATACCGCCTCGGCGACGATCTATCACAACGGCGCCGTTTACAAGCGGTCCGGTTGGCCGACGTCGAACCTCGGCGGCATGTACGCCGGCGCCATCAGCGGCTATCTGACCTGGCACGGCAAGATGGATGACTTCGGAATGTGGGACCGGCCGCTGAGTGATGACGAAGTCAATCTGCTGGCGTCGCGCCAGAAGAACCCGCTGACGCTCTCGGGCGGGACGGACGTCGGCGGCAGCGGCGAAGGACCCGCCGCCAACTCCACCTACGCCCTGTACTTCCCCACCTACCCGGTAGGCTCCAGCGCGACCACCTCGCTGACGCTGGGGCAGAGCCTCTGGGGCGACGTGCCGGCCGGAACCGCCTACAGCCTCTACTTCTCCGCCAACGCCGCCCTGATCGACTATGGGCGCATCTATGACGGAACCGACAC